>DAOVOW010000124.1 GCA_030629485.1 bacterium | reverse complement strand
GTATTGACGGTTTGACATCCGACATGCAGTGAAGGTAGCAAATGCGTGACGGCGTGACAAGGTAAAGGTGCGGGCAGGCCCATAAATGGGTTCTTTTGCGCTACGCGCGCTGTACCCCACCCTGAGCGTATTACCTCACCCTGAGCGGAGTCGAAGGGCTGAGGGGAGTCGAAGACTGATGTCTGTAACCGACAGATCCCACCTATTCTTCGCGTTGCGCGCGATCCGTCACCCTGAGCGGAGTCGAAGGGCGGGTGGGCGATCGTGGCCGAGCCTGAAGACTCGACCACCACAACGATGTGTCACTTTATCTATTTCCCCTTGACTACAGGCTCCCAATGAGACACAATAGGATAGGTCGTCGAAGCCACAGAGGTTTCGGTCGATAAGGATATTCGCTTGGTAGAAGACGCGCGAAGCGCGAGAAACAAACTTGCCTGTGGCTGAACTAAAACTGGATTCACCGCTGCAGTACGTCAAGGGTGTCGGGCCCAGAAAAGCCGAGGTCCTGGGCAGACACAAGTTGCACACGGTGCGCGATCTGCTGTCGTATTTCCCACGGCAATATCTCGATTGCACTAATGTCGTACCCATAGCCAGGGTGCAGGTTGACCAGCCGGTGACGATCATCGGCATGGTCAAAGCCCACGGCATCCTGCACGGGCGGCGGCGACGCTACGAGGTAATCCTGGAGGATGACAGCGGCGCTATCTCGCTGATGTGGTTTGCAGGTGTCAAGTACTGGGAACGCTTATTCAAAAAAGGACAGATGTTCGCCGCGACCAGCACCGTTTCGTACTTCATGGGTTACCAGATGATCCATCCCGATCTGGAACGTCTCGAGGATGATTCATCGCAGATGGTTCACGCCGGACGCATCATTCCGGTCTACCCGCAGACCGCAGAGTTGTCGAAAGCGGGCCTCTCCAGCAAAAGCCTGCGACGGATTACCTCGTTCATCTTCGATCACCTGACCGAGCCGATTCCCGATCACCTGCCGTCCACTGTTCGCGGCCAATCGCAATTGGTGGACTTGCACACTGCGATTAAGAAGATTCATTATCCCGATGATCGCGAGCAGTTGGAAACGTGCCGACGCCGTTTGGCATTTGACGAACTGCTGGGTTTTCTTTTCTTGGTCTTTCGTCGTAAGGCGCAAAAGGAAAGAGCCGTTAAGGACCATCACTACCAGCCACCCAGGGAAATGCTCACGAAGTTCAAGAATGAACTACCGTTTGAGTTGACGACTGGACAGAAGAAAGTTATCCGCGAGATTTTCGCCGATCTTCAGTCGAAGCATCCCATGGCGCGCATGTTGCAAGGCGACGTGGGTTGCGGCAAGACTGTCGTGGCCATTGCGTCGACCCTTTATGTCGCCGAGAATGGGTTGCAGACAGCCTTCATGGCGCCGACCGAGATTCTCGCCGAGCAGCATTTCCGCACCTGGGGCCCGGTCCTTGAGAAGCTCGGCTTCCGATGCGCCCTGCTGACGTCGAGTCTCAAACCATCGGTCAAGAAGAAGGTGGCAAACGAATGCGCCCAGGGAAGTCTTCAAGCTCTCTTTGGGACGCATGCCCTGATCTATGATTATGTCACCTTCGACAACCTTGGACTGGTGATTATCGATGAGCAGCATCGTTTCGGTGTCGAGCAACGAAGTAAGCTGCACGCCAAGGGTGACAACCCCGATCTGTTGATAATGACCGCGACGCCGATCCCGCGCACCCTGGCGTTGACGATGTACGGCGATCTGGACATTTCGACGATCGACACGCTACCACCGGGACGAAAAATAACGCGAACCGTCTGGCGTACCCACGACGCTCGTGACAAGGTGTACAAGTTTGTCGTCGATGAGATCGGCAAGGGCGGCCAGGTGTATATTATCTATCCGTTGGTGGAGAAGTCGGATCAGATGGAACTCGAAAACGTCGAGGACGCCTACCAGGAATTGTCTTCGTCTGTTTTTCGTGATCTAAGCGTGGGCATGGTTCACGGACGGGTCAAAGGGCAAGAGCGGGACGAAACGCTTTTGCGTTTTCGGTCCGGCGAGTTGGATGTTCTGCTGGCCACTACTGTGATTGAGGTCGGTATCGACAATCCTAATGCCACCGTGATGGTGATCGAACATGCGGAACGATTCGGTCTGGCCCAGTTGCATCAGTTACGCGGACGAATCGGCCGTTCTGACAAGCAGGCGACGCTGGTGGCGCTGGCTCATCCGCCACTGTCGGAGATAGCACAGAAGCGGTTGCAGTACTTCGCCGCCACCTCCGATGGTTTCGCTATCGCCGAGGCTGATTTGGAACTGCGCGGACCGGGCGAGATGTTCGGGTTCAAGCAATCCGGCCTGCCGGAACTAAGGGTGGCTCGGCTGTCGGCCGATCGCGATCTCATCGAGGCAGCGAGAAATCTTCTGACAACGCTGTTCGCTAAAGAGACCGAACTTGACAGCGAACGCCGCAAGCTGTATTTATTTCTGGAGACTTCGGCCTCCAGCCGAAAGGCGCAGCTTGGCGGTGGTTGATACGCGATAGCTATGCGCCGACCCGATATCAACAACGAGGTATCCTCATGAATCAGACCGATGAAACGATGGATCCGCTTTTTTTTCAGTTGGTCGTGTCCCTGCAAGGGGGCGCCATGTACCAGATGGGTAAGATTGCCTCCCCCCTGACCGGTAAGGTAGAACGTGATCTCGATATGGCCAAGAGCTCCATAGACCTGTTGGGCATGCTCAAGGACAAAACCGAGGGCAACCTCACCGACGAGGAGAAGAAGCTGCTCGATCACATCCTCTACGAACTGCGCCTCAACTACGTCGATGAACTCAAGAAAGGGGATGCCGAACCGGCCGAAAAGGAGGCAGAAGATAGCGTCTCTTCCAGCGATCAACCAGCCCCGCAGGAGGCGTCCCCGGAAGCAAAAGGTCCTGACCAGGGTAAGTCTGATTAAACCTCTGTCTGAACACTGGTAGCCGACACAGAGCCGATCAGGTAGACAAAGGCAGCATCTCGAGTTGCGGTAGCAGGGGTTTTGGCTTGTCTTGAAACCGCATTTCGGTATATTGAAGGGTGATCGAAATGGAGCCCAAACCAGAGTCTAATGCACAGATTCGTTCGGAAGCGTTGCGCTCAAGGTTGGGCGAGCGTCTGGAACTGAACAAGTCATTGGCGCCGTTTACAACTTTCAAAACGGGCGGAGTGGCCAGTTACTTCTTCGATGCAGACAGTGTCGACGACGTGACCAGAGCAGTCCAAGCCGCCAATGAGATTGGCCTTGAGTTTTTCGTGATCGGCGGCGGTTCGAACCTGTTGGTATCGGATGCAGGTTACGCCGGCCTGATTATCAGAATCCGGACCCGCGGTTTGAGCCTGGAGAACGAAACTGAAATCGTCTGCGGGGCCGGGGAGGAGTTGATGGCGCTGGTTACTTTTGCAGCCGACAAGTCGCTGTCCGGACTGGAGTTCGCCGCCGGTATCGGGGGCACCGTGGGCGGCGCCGTCTACGGCAACGCCGGCGCCTATGGTGGTGAGATAGGACGGCGATTGAGTCAGGCGGTTCTGGTCGGCCGGGACGGACGGTGCAATACGGTTGAGCCCGAGTATTTCCGGTTCGGCTATCGTGATTCGTATTTGAAGAGTACCGGCGAAATCATTGTCGAAGCTCGTTTCCAACTCGAAAAAGCTGATTCGCGGTTGATCCGTGACAAGATTGACGGCATATTGAAGGAACGTGAGGTAAAATTCCCTCGCTCGGCCAAGTGTGCCGGATGTTTCTTCAGGAATATCGAAGACTCCAGCGAGGAGCATGGCAAACTTCCGGCCGGTCGTTTGTTGGAGGACGTTGGGGCCAAACAGATGTCGGTCGGCGACGCCCGGGTGAGTGAGCACCACGCCAACGTCATCGTTAACGCCGGCAACGCATCGTCAAAGGATATCAGGCGGTTGGCCGATAAATTAAAAGAGAAAGTGTTCGAGCGATTTGGTATAATGTTACAGGAAGAAGTTATTCAGATCGGTGAGTTCTAAACTCAAAGGAGACCTATCGGACTATTTCTAACGGATTGAATTGAACACTGTTACTCCTGCCGAGAGTGAAAAGGACAGTTCAGAAATACGTCATTTGGTCTCTGGTCACGACAGTTATCGTCGTGGTTTCGGTATGCCCGGCGATGTCGGCCGGTCGTTTCGTAGCCCAACTATACAGTCCACCAAGCCAGGTCTCTTCATACAGCGAAACGAATTACGATTTCTCGGCAGCCCTTTCCCCTCTAACCTTCCCCCTGATCTCTCAGAGAATGAAACACCAACCCAAGGTGATCAGGTCGAGTGCTGAGGCCTCGTCACTGACTTTCAATACCGAGTTTTACAAACGCCGCGGCCAGAGTCAGTCGCTGGTTCCGGTGTCCGCCGATGCGGGAGAGTATCTGACTTTCCGTATCGCTAAGGGAACCAAAGAAAGATTTCGGAAGCTGACGACAAAGGCTATCTCCGACCTTGATCGTAAGAAAGGTGAAGGGGGTCTGGGCATTAGGGTTGCTCTGCCCAAGCGCCTTGATCGCGTTTTCGGCGAAGGCGGCGCCGGTTTGAAAGTGACCGGTTTTCGCAAGATCACGTTCTCGGGACGTTCCAACTGGACGGACGCATCCAACTCCGACACTTACAAACAGAGCAAATTCCCCTCGCTGAACATGGAACAGATCTCGCAGTTCGATATTACCGGTACTATCGGATCCAAAATAACGGTCAAGGTGTCGCAAAACAGCCAGACCGACATCCCTCTGGCCAACCGCATTCAGATTCGTTACAAGGGTGACGAAGACGATATCCTCAAAACTATTGAGGCCGGCAACACCACCCTCAGCCTCCCCCGCACCGCCCTGGTCGGTTACTCCGCCCGGGTGAAGGGTCTGTTCGGTATCAAAACGGCGGCGCAACTGGGCAGTCTCAAGCTTACGGCGATTGCATCACAGGAGAAAGGGTCGGCCGATCAACTCACCATTACCGCCGGTGGTGAGGAGAACGCCAAAGTCATCCGCGATTACGAATTCGCGGCGGGCCGCATATTTGATCTGTTTTACCCGGGGGAGTTCGACCCGAGAGATTCAGTAATCGATCTGATCGTCTACGAAACAGAGAGAAGTAGTCAGGACGTCTCCGAGGCGGAACTCGCTATTATGATGGTCGATCCAAGAGACGATCGAATAGGCAGAAGCGACCGGATCACCGGAGTTGACGTTCAGCAGGTGGACAGGTCGGCCTACCAATTTTTCAACGATAGCGAACGCAATCTGCACTATGTCGTTTTCAACTCGGAAAAGGGACGCCACAAGGCTCTCGGCGCGTGGATAAAAGTCAAACGCTTCGAGCAACAGGATACGATTACTATCGGTGACCTCAGTCAAACCGTGTACGGAGACTCTTTGGCTCTGCGCCTTCTTCGCCACAACAACCCGGTCAAGACTCACATGTCCTGGCAGCTGATGTGGCGTAACTGTTACAAGGTGCCACTCGGTATGGACATAGAGGATCTTAACCTCAAGGTGCTCAAGGGCCACGTCGGCAGCGAGTCGACTACCAACGTGTTCGACTACCAGGAAGTCGGTGGACTGACCCAGAGCTATCTGGAGATTTTCGGGCTGGACCAGTACAACTCGGCGGACCAGAAATTCCCCGATGGAAGGGTCGATGACCGAGTGGAGATTTACCGACCCGACTGGGGTCTGATTATCTTCCCGGAGCGGGAGCCGTTTGCCTCCACCAGAACGTTCATGGATTCGAGTGGCAACGAAACCATAGCTCTGGTGGATACCGTGCCGGACATATACCGATACACAGGTCGTCAACAGCAGGATGCCAGCCTTTACTTCGTGCGCATTTCAACCAAGACTCGTGGTAAGATCATCCGTCTAAACCGCGCCAACATCATCGAAGGCTCGGAGCGAGTCGCCGTCAACGGAAGGGCGCTCAGCAAGGGTACCGACTACACTATTAACTATGATTTCGGCCAGATCAACCTTATCTCCGAAGAGGCTATTGATCCGAATGCAGAGTTAACAGTCGATTTTGAATACGCACCGTTCTTGGCTATCCAGAAAAAGACCCTGTTGGGTCTGCGGACCGAGTACGAATACAGCAAAGATCTGAAGTTCGGCGCCACTCTCCTGTACAAATCCGACAAAGCCCAGGATCGCAAGCCGAGGGTGGGCCAGGAAACAGCCAAGAGCCTGGTGTACGACCTTGACGCCAGCTTAAGATTCCAACCTAATTTCCTTACCAAGTTAGTCGACGCCTTGCCTCTTGTG
>DAOVOW010000163.1 GCA_030629485.1 bacterium | reverse complement strand
CAATGCCTTGGCGCCGCCGGAGGTGGACATTTCACCACCGGTCGACTGTTCAAAATGACCTTCGAGAGTTTGTTCGATTTCACGCAAAATGTCCGGCGCGATTTTTTCCATGGTAGCTACGCGGAACGACACTTCTCCCTGTAACTCCGGGGATAGCTCGGCCAGCACGGCGGCGGCATGGGCCGAGGTCAGTTGAGTCAGGATCAGGGCAATTGTCTGAGGGTGTTCGTTCTGCAAGAAGCCGGTAAGCTGTTTGGGGTCGATATCCTTGAGCAGCGAGAAACCGGTAGAGCGAATCGTCGTCTCCAGCCGGTGCATAATCTCCTTGGCTTTACCGGTACCGACCGCCTTCTCCAGAATCTGTCGAGCAAAGTCTACACCACCCTGGGAGATATATTGCCGAGCCATGAAAATCTGATGGCATTCGTCGATCACCTTCTCTTCGATTTCGTTCGGGACGTCGCGCAGGTTCGCGATTTCGACGGTGATGGCCTCCAGGTCCGTCTCGGCCATTCCTTTCAAGACCAGGGCCGAGACTTCGGGTCCGAAAGCCACCAGCGCAACGGCAGCCTTTTGCATCGGGGTCATTGCATCGTATTCCATGGTCAACCTACTCAATCATCATAGTCTTGATGACTCTGGCGATTTCCTCCGGCTCTTTTTTGGCCGTCTCCTGCATTTTGTCCACCAGGCGCGGTTTGCGCTTCTCCGGCAACACATCCGGGATCTCATCCTCTACCGGCTCCGGCTGCTGTGCGGCCCGGCGTGTAGGTCGCGGTGGTGGTATCAGGTTGGCAAGGGCGCCAAACAGCTTCCTGGATTTCTTCTTTAGATACAGGAATAAGAAGGCTGCCAGCAGCACATACCCGACCTTGCGCGCCGCGTCCATGTAGAATTCCCGAAGGTACATGGCATCGAGAGCCTCACGGTCGGTGTCGATGTTCCTGCGATCGAAAGCAATGTTGAGCATCTCGACCTGGTCGTTACGCTCAGCGTCGTAGCCGATGGCGTTCTTGACAATGGACTCGAGCCGGTCGAGTTCCTCGGGAGAGCGCGGTTCGTAGATCAGTTCTACA
Source organism: bacterium (assembly GCA_030629485.1). Taxonomy (GTDB): domain Bacteria; phylum Zixibacteria; class MSB-5A5; order GN15; family FEB-12; genus JAJRTA01. The sequence continues at coordinate 4,450 of DAOVOW010000163.1, read as the reverse complement.
ACTCCCTCCTCACCTACCACTTCGGAATAGGTGCCGTCAACCAGCACCGCCACCGACAATCTCTCGATGTTGCCGACGGAGTTGATGATGTGATCAACCGTCCGGTTCAACTCGTAGTTGGTGATCACCGTTTCCTGGGCGTCCTCTTCCTGACTCTCGGAGTCATCCTCGCTCCGGTCAGACGAACTGTTTGAATTCTTGATGCGCTGTTCACTTCGAATTGAGGGGGCGTTGGGGTCGTAGATCTCAGCCGTGCGTTCCAGTTGCTGAAAGTCGAGTTGCGCTGTAACTCTGACGACCGCTGTTCCTGATCCCAACACCTCGTCCAGCATGGTCTGAGCTTTCTGTTCCAGATGCCTCTCGACCGAGTGGCCGATCTCGATCTGCGAAACGCTCAGCCCGGCCAGGGCGTCGCTGTCCTGTCCCGACGACAGCAGATTGCCGTCGTAGTCGACAATGGTGATATTACCCGGGGTTAGACCTTCGACCGATGACGCCACCAGATGCGAGATACCCGCCACCTGCTGTTTGCCCAGGCCGCCGCGTCGGAGTTTGAGCACCACCGACGCTGTGGCCTCCTTCTGGTCCTCCTTGAAAAGGCGATCTTTGGGGATGACGATATGCACACGGGCGGCATCGACCTCACGCAGTTGCATGATAGTGCGGGTGAGTTCGCCTTCCAGGGCGCGGCGAAAGTTCAGGTTCTGCAGAAAGTCGGTCATGCCCAGGTTGTTTTCATCGAAGATCGAATAGCCGATGCTTCCGGAACGAGGTAACCCCTCTGTGGCCAGCGCGATGCGTGCCTGGTAGACCTTCGACGACGGCACCTCAACGGTGCGCCCGCCGGCCGATAGCCGGTAATCGATTTTGTTCTGACTCAGGAATGAAACAACCTCACCGGCCTCGGCTTCATCCAGATTGGAGTACAGCCGGGCATACGTGACGGTGTTCAACCAACCCACGAGGAAGACAACGCCGACCAACGTTCCGGCAACGATACCCAAAAGCATCATCACCTGGCTGGGCGACATGCGACCGACTAATCCTGCTACGTTCTTAAAAAACTCCTTGGGAGCCTCCATAAACCATTCCTATCGGTTCCGGCATAATAACCATCCATGATCGGCCGGGCTCATGACTCAAACCTATAAGGGCATTCGCATTATGTCATTGTAAGCGTTCATCAGCTTGTTTCGAATTTCCAGCAAAAGATCGGTAGCGATACCGGCCTGTTCAGCCTTAATCATGATCTGATGCAACTCCACCGGTTCGCCGGAAAGAAACGCCTGCTGGATTTGAGCCGACTCCTGATGCAGCTCGTTGACGTTGTTCAACAGTTCCCCCAACATCTCAGTGAACTTCCCCGATTCGATCGTTTCTTCGGGACCGAGACTTATTCTCTTTCCACCGGGACGCTCGATAAGGCCCGACACGAGACGTTGGACACTGTTGATTGCGCTCATTTTCTCACTCAGACTTTCAGATCGATGACGTTCCCTACTGCCCGGTCAGCCGATTCACCGTCGGTACCTGCAGCGTAACCCGGACCGAACCGTCCGTTGTCGTTGAAGCGGCTGAACAGAAGATCGAGGGCTTGAGTTTCCGCTTCGGTCAGGTTGTCGGCGTAGCTGCCGCGCGGCACTTTCACCGCCAGGCGTGATTCACCGGTTTCTTCCTGAGGTGTGATGACGACTTTTTTCGATTGGTCCGGCGCCGTCGTAGAACCGTCCGCTCGCTCGGAGACATTCTCCTGACGATTGAACTGCTGGTAGGTCTGAACACCTACTGGGTTGACTTGCATATCCTATTCCTTCCCAAGACTATATTTCCAGTGCGTCCTCGGCCATTTTCTTGGCCGCCGAGATAGCCACTGTGTTGGCTTCATAGGCGCGTGTCGCCGCCATCATGTCGACCATCTCGGTGACGATCTCGATGTCGGGCATTCTGACGTACCCCTCACCGTCGGCGTCCGGATGTGACGGATCGTGTACTAACTTGTAGCCGGAGGCGGAATCGATTGTCTCTTCGTGGCTGACCGTCGGCAGTTCGATATTACGCGTGATCCGTTCCGAGTGAACCGGCAGGTGACGGCTGTTGGTCCTCGCCAGACGCGTTCCGGCCCGTCTGATCATATTGCGAAAACCACCCTTGACCGCTTCTTCTTTAACCTGGATGCGGCGACGGCGGTACGGGCCACCATCTTCGGTGCGAGTGGTTTCAGCATTGGCGATATTGCGCGCCGTCGTGTTCATGCGAGCGCGCTGGATCGACAGTCCCTGTGCTGAGACTTCGATTGCGTTGAGTATACCGGCCATCAGTAATTCCTCTACCTGCTGGTAATAACTTTGCGTAAGCCGTCAAACTTGTGTTTGAGCAACCTCGCTCCGATGGTGAACAACAGTTCGTTCTGGGCCAAAGTCGAAATTTCCTTGTCGATATCGACTGAGTTCATATCCCCTTCGATGATTTCAGCCTCACCCGGTTCGGGCGGACGTTCAGCGTGAAAGCCAAGCGGCAGGTGTGCCCTATGCGAGCGTACGCCGGCCAGATTATCGGTCTCGCCGGTGAGACGGGCAAACTCAGCGTTGAAGTCGATGGCGCGGCTGCGATAGCCGGGAGTCGAAACGTTGGCGATATTGCCGCCGATCAGCTTGTGACGAAACGAGGCCAGATCGAGGTACTTCTCGAACTTGGGTATCCCGAGTCGCTGAAACATGAAACTAGCTGTTTTGTTTATCATATCAATTACTCACACGCTTTTCTTCGCATGGCTTCTAAGCAAGGCCAGTGCCAAAGCGACAAGGCCACCTCTATTTCGTTGTTGGGTTTACAGTTATCCCTTACAGGCTGACGCTGATCGGGATACCATCGGGAACGCCTGCGGAAACGATTTCCACCCAGAAAGTGAAGTTTTTGCTATTGGTCGGTCTGACCGTACAACTGTGCCGATGGTTCTGTAAGAGAAAGCTCGCGCGTGAGTATAACAATGTCGACACGTCGATTGGTGGCGCGGTTCTCGATCGAGTTGTTGGGGCGGATGGGGCGGTATTCGCCGTAACCGAGAGCGGAGATTCGACCGGGCGCAATATCGTGCTCGTCGATGAAGTAGCGCACTACTTCCGTGGCCCGGGTGCCCGAGAGCTCCCAGTTGGAAGGAAAGCGCGCCGTGTTGATCTGTAGATCGTCGGTGTGACCTTCGACCCGAATATGGTTGGGCGTGTCCTTGATTTCCTGGTAGATGAGATCCAATAGTTCCATCGCCCGGGGCTGTAGGTTCGCCGAGCCAACATCGAACAGTGCCGATTCAACGATGTGCACCACCAGGCCACGTTCTGTTATTTCGGTCAGCACCTCTTCCCCACGCTCCTTGGTCTTGAACTGCTCTTCCACCTGCCGCTGAATCATCCGCAGGTCTCCCAGCTTCAGCACCCCATGGCCGGTCTTGAATTGTTCCTCACCGTGGTTCTTTAGCATGCTATGTCCACCCTTGAGGATGCCGTTGAGGGCCTCGGCCATCTTTCCGAAGCGTTTAGCATCGACCCGGGACATAGAGTACATAACAATAAACAACGCCAGCAGAAGCGTAATCATATCGGCGTAGGTCAGGAGCCAGCGCCCGAAGTCCTCTTGGTCATCCTTCTTGCGACGTAAGCGGCGCATGGCTACAACTCCTGAAAACGGTGGCGGGGAGCGACAAACCCGACCAAACGGGTACGGACGTTGCGCGGTGTATCACCTGATTGCAGGGCAATCACACCCTCCAGGATCAGTTCGAGATGGGCCAACTCTTCCTCATGACGCATTTGCAGTTTGTCCGATATCGGGAGGAAAAACAGATTGGCCAGGCCGACCCCCCACAGGGTGGCTATGAAAGCGCTGGCGATGGCGGCAGCCATCCGGCTTGCATCGGAGGTGTCACCCAAGGCGTGGATAAGGCCGAGCACGGTTCCTAAGATTCCCATGGTGGGTGCGAAACCGCCCGCTTTCTTGAAAAAGGCAATTCCTTTCCGGTGACGATCTTCTATATAGGCAATCTCGGTTTCGAGAATCTCTCTTAGGACGGTCACCTCAGTGCCGTCAATCACCAACTGGACCGCCTTTCGGAAGAAGGGATTTGCTATTGTCTTGAGGGTTCGCTCCAGACCGAGGATGCCATCCCGACGTGCCTTTTCGGCCAGCTTGACAATCCGATCAATGGTGTCGTTGAATGGATGAGGTTTGCCGAAAAAGGCGAGGCGCAGGTAGACCGGGACCCGCAAGACGGTTTGGATCGAAGTCGTCACGGTGGTGGCGCCTAATGTTCCTCCCACCACGATCAGCAGGGGTGCGGTCAGGAAAATAGCGTCGGGATTACCCCCCTCCAACGTGTAGGCAAGACCGATAGCGCCAACCGCCATCACCAAACCCATTAATGTGGCCAGATCCATACTCGATATCTTTCCTCAGGACT
>DAOVOW010000188.1 GCA_030629485.1 bacterium | reverse complement strand
TGATTGATCGTTTCGGCGATGTGCGTCTCGCCCTGGCGGCCTACAATGCGGGGCCGGGCAACGTAATCAAATACAAAGGGGTGCCGCCGTTTGAGGAGACCCGGTCCTACGTGAACAAAGTTCTCGACACTCTGGAGGCGGCGCGCGACCGAACCACGTCAGACGATACTAAAGTGCGAAACCGAAGTGTCGATAAGAAAGCTACACAGTAACCGTGAGCCATGGGATATGATTGACCGGTTGATTCAGATTATTGGCAGGGAAGCCTCCCTCTTCGAATCCTTTCTCGCATTGTTTGAAGAACAGCAGCAGATGCTGGTTTCGAATGATGCCGATGGTCTCAATGAAGTCACTGCCCGACTAAGAGAGAAACTGCTTGAGAGCCGGAAACTCAACCAGCAGCGCGAAGAAATGGTGCATCAGATCAAGAAGGAAAACCGCATCGAAGGGGATCTCAATGTGAGCCGCTTGCTGAAGATCGTCGATGACACCCAGGCTTCCCAGTTGGTGCGGCTGCGCGACCTGATCACCACTCTCAACGACAAAATACTGAAGACTCGCAACCGGAATGCGATGCTGCTCAATAAGTCACGCGAATATATCTCCAAGATGATGGAGATGCTTTCAAAAATGAACAGTCCGCAGTCGACCTATGACGCCGGCGGCGCTACCGACCAGCAGTCATATAACGTGGCGCTGGACAGGAGAGTGTGATGCCGGGACTTTTTCAGGCTCTTGAACTGGGCAAACGTGCTCTCTTAACACACCAGATGACACTGCAGACGGTAGGCCACAACATCGCCAACGTCAATACGCCCGGTTACCGCCGACAACGGGTCACGGTAACAACGACACTGCCGGAGGTTCAGACCTATGGTATCCTGGGGACTGGAATCAAGGCCACCGATGTGCGCCACCTGAAAGACCTGTTCCTGGGCAATCAGTTTAGACAGAACAACAAGTCGCTGGGGCAGTGGTCCTATAGCTCCAAAACTTTCTCCCAGGTGGAAGCCCTGTTTAATGAGCCGGGAGATGCCACCATGGGCACTCTGCTGAACGACTTCTGGGGTGGCTGGTCGGACTTGTCGACCGAACCCGAAAACGCCAGCTACCGTGAGGTGGTTCTGGAGCAGTCCAATTTGCTGGTGAATGGTCTGCACGAGATGGCGCGACAACTGTGTGATCTGCAGGATTCAATAGATCGCGATCTGGTCAATCTGACCACCAAAGTAAACCGGCTGGCGAAGGAAGTCGGTCGCCTCAACCACGAGATCAAGCGCAGTGAACTCGGTGGTATTCAGGCCAATGATCTGCGCGATTATCGTGACGTTTTGATCGATCAGTTGTCTGAGATCATTGACGTCAACACGTCACAAAAAGATGATGGTTCGATGATAGTCTATATCGGCGCGATGGCGTTGGTCGATGGCGACAAGGTGTTGGCCATAGATACAGAGATTATCAATGACAAGGGTACCGTCAAACACGTGTTGGTTTGGGCCGGTACGAATATAACTTTCAAGAACCTGAACGGTCAGATAAAAGGGCTCCTGGATTCACGCGACGTCATTATTCCGGACTATCTCGAAAAGCTGGATCAAATCGCGCGAACGCTGGTCGAGCAGGTCAACTCTCTTCATCGTTCCGGATACGGCCTGGACAATTCCACCGGTGTCAACTTCTTCGACAGTCGCTTCACGACCGCGGCTACCATACGAATCAGCGACGTAGTGCTGAACGACACGGACAAAATTGCCGTCGCCTCACTGCCGGATTCCGTCGGCGACAACACTATTGCGCTGGCTCTTTATGACCTTAGAAACCAGCTATTAATGAAGGACAATTCGATAACCATAAACGACTACTACAACAGCCTGGTAGGGACGCTGGGAGTTGAGACGCACGAGGCGCAGTCGTTAACTGACAACTACGAACTGCTTGGCCATCAGATCAACAACGCGCGACAGTCTGTGGAGGGAGTGTCGCTTGATGAGGAAATGGCCAACTTGGTGAAGTTTCAACACGCGTACGACGCTGCAGCGCGAGTGATCACGGCCGTCGACCAGGCGCTGGACACGGTCATTCACGGTATGGGTATCGTCGGACGCTAACCAGGATGCCGTTGACGAGGAACGGTAATGCCACGGAGGGTTGAGTGTTAATACTAACAAGGAAGTTAGGTGAATCGATCACTATCGGCGACGATATCAAAGTCTCGGTTCTGGGGATACACGGACGCCAGGTGAGACTCGGTATCGATGCGCCGGCCGAGGTGATTGTACATCGCGAGGAAGTCTATGTCAAGATTCAAGCGGAAAACCGACGAGCTTCCAAATCGATCAAGGACGATTTGCTCGGCATGATGAACGCAATCAGAGGGAAGATCAGCGGCAAGGGATCAGGTGAAACCAAACCGCCCAGGATCAACTACAAATCGGACCATCGACCGCGCCGTCGACCGCGTAGACCGGATGGGCCCAGTCCGCCGAACGACCGCTGATGTTAATGATGAGAGACTAAGCTATGCGTGTATCCTCCAGCATGATGGCCGACCGAGTGGTGTTCAATATGCAGCGCTCGCTACGTCGGTTCCTCGAGATGCAGACCCAGATGTCGACCGGGCGGCGAATCAACAAACCGTCCGACGATCCACTGGGAACGTTGAGGGATCTGGACTACCGTAAAGAGTTGGCCAGGATCGCTCAGTATCGGTCGAATATCGATGCTGCCTTGAACTGGCAGGGCACCTACGACAGCGCCTTGTCCGACTTTGGCAACATGCTGTCTACGGCCAAGGAACTCGCCATCTCCATGTCCAACGATACCTACGGGGCCGATGAACGAAAGGCGGTGGCCATCGAGATCGACGATATCATCGATCGCTTCTTCCAGATCGCCAACAGCGATCTGGGCAGCAAGAGCATTTTCGCCGGGTATCAGACCAAGAGTGACGCTCTCACCGCAACCAGCAACGGAGCTGTCTACCGTGGTGATTTCGGGCGGATTGAGTTCGAGATCGAATCATCTTCGCGCTTGCAGGTCAATCTGATTGGCGCTGATGTTTTCCTCAAGGAGTTGACGGTCCTGGGCGCTGACGCCGATCTGAAGGTCGGTGTTACCGGCGCCACCTTGCTCTCCGCTCTCCATAACGGCAACGGCATCGACCTGACAGAGGGCGCTACCCCCGGGACGATAACTCTCACCGACCGCAACCTCGGTATCACCTCTATCATCGATCTCAGTGCCGCTGTTACGATGGATGATGTCATCAACACCATCAATGCTCAGTTGACGGCCGACGGTATCACCGACGTCGTGGCCACGATAGGCCCGAGCAGAAACATCATGTTCGATACCACTGCCTCCGGCCAGATCAGCAATACAACCTCGCTGGCCGTTCTCAACAGCGGTGCCGGTGTGGATATGGAACCGGGTAAGATAATGGTATCCGACGGAGGTGCTATTAGTGTCGAAGTAGATCTATCAGGATCCGCAACGATAGCCGACGTAATTGCGAAATTCAACGCTGCCATGGCGGCAGCGCCGCCGCCGCAGATGGCCAACGTGTCAATCGGTTTGAATGCCACCAACACCGGACTTGAAATAACAGACGCCAACGGCGTCCCCTTGAACCTCACCATCTCGGAATCGGGTACCGACAACGACACGGCGGCCAATCTGGGTATTCAGGGAGCTATCGACCCGGTTCTCACCGGCAGCGACCTGATGCCAACGGTCAGTTTCGAAATCGCCGAAACCAGCGGTACCACCGCAGCCGATCTGGGTGTGCTGGGGGAGTTCTTCGCCGATTTCACCGGCGATAACCTCGATCCGCAGTTGGTAGCCACGACTAACCTGAGCGACCTCAACAGCGGCAACGGCTTCCCCTGGGCTGAGATTGTCATTCATCAGGGTGACGCCACGCGCACTCTGGATCTATCGGATTCGGCTCTCGTGACCGTACAGGACCTGCTGGACAGAATCAACAACTCCGGTTTGGATATTACTGCCTCCATCAACGCCGATGGGCGGGGCATACAGATTTCCAACGACGACCCGACCCGGTCGCTGATTATCGAGGATGTCTCAGGTAGCCGTCTGACCAGGGCGATGGGTATTTATGGATCGGGAGATGTGATAGGAACTCTGATGGCGTTGTCCAATGCTCTGCATGATAATGACCGTGAAGGGGTGGCGGATCTTCTGGACAATCTGGATATTTCGATCAGTCACCTATTGAACACTCGAGCCAAGACGGGTGCACGGGCTATGCGGCTGGAGACTACCGCCGCGCGCCTTCGGGATTCGGAGTTGGGGTATACCAATCTCTTGTCCAACGTCGAAGATGCCGACATAAGTAAGCTAATAATGGACCTGGCTACTTTGGAGAATAGCTACCAAGTCTCGCTGATGGCTGCGTCCAAGATCATTCAGCCGAGCCTGTTAAGCTTCCTGAAGTAAGCCGCCACCAAGGATAGGATATATGATTATTGACAATATCAGGTTTGGTCAGTTGGAGATTCCCGATGACAAAGTGATCACCATGAAACGCCCCATCCTCGGATTCGAGCACCTGAGCCGTTTCTGTCTGGTTGAGCGTGAGGAGATGGCGCCGTTTCACTGGCTGCACTCGATCGAGGACTCGGCGACAGCCTTCATCGTGCTGAACCCGGTCATTTTAATGAAGGATTACCGCATTGAGGTCAATCCCAAGGAGATTGCAGAACTGGAGATCAAGAATCTGGAAGCAGTCGAAACCTACGTGGTGGTGACGGTGCCTGATGATCCCAGTCAAATGTCTGCGAATCTGCAGGGTCCCATTCTGATCAACAGCGACAACGGGTATGCCAAACAACTGGTTCTGGTCAATTCCGATTATAAGGTCAAGCACATGATTATGGACGAGATCAGTTCACCGATAGGCTCCGCAACTGAAGAGCCGGAACCGGTCGAGATCTAAATCGATCCGGCAGCCAAAGCAGCGCCGACAGCCGACCGTGTTGTCCGGATCATAACGACTCGGATCGCACGCAT
>DAOVOW010000017.1 GCA_030629485.1 bacterium | reverse complement strand
TGGACAGCGGATCGTAATTCAGGAAATCCTCAGCCACGACTTTGGTGTTGGGATAGGTTTTGAGCAGGTTCTCCAAATAGCCGATCAGGTCGAGATCGATCTCAACGGCTGTGATCCCGGCGCCGGAACGCGCCAGAGGAAGGGTCAGCGCTCCCCGTCCCGCACCGATTTCCACGATGTGCATCCCGGCCTGAGGGCTGACCAAATCGACAATGTGTTGGATAGCGCTCTCAGATGTCAGAAAGTTCTGCCCCAGACGTTTCTTCGGGCGATAGCCGCTCACTGGTTAGTCCCCGAAGGTCTCCACCAGACGGTAGAGCTTTTGGCAGGCACGGTCGGTGACTGTTTCTATTTCAGCGATGCTGACGGAGCGAAGTTCGGCTAGTTTGTCGTAAACATACCTCACGTAGGCCGGTTTGTTGGTCTTGCCTCGATGCGGCGCCGGAGTCAGATAGGGAGCGTCGGTTTCCAGGATTATCTTGTCAAGGGGCAACTCAGCCGCAACTTTGGCCATGCGAGAACCTTTGTAAGTAATGACACCTCCCACCGCGACGATAAAGCCAAGATCGAAAACCTCGTGGGCATCCTCGACGCTGCCGGGGAAACAGTGGAAGACGCCGCCCGGCAAATCGGCCGCATAATCGCGCACGATTTCAACGGTATCCCGAAAAGCTTCCCGCGTGTGAATCACCACCGGCATGTTCAGCGTCACCGCCAACTCAAGTTGGCGTCGAAACGTTTCTCTCTGGACGGGTCGAGGCGACAGATCGCGATAGAAGTCCAGCCCGATCTCTCCAATGGCCACGACCTTGTCGTGTCCGGCGAGGTCTCGGAATTCCGCCAGCACGTTGTCGTCGAAAGTGCGGGCATCGTGGGGATGGACACCTACGGCAGCATAGATCATCTCATGCGTTGTAGCCAGTTCCACAGAACGTCGCGATGAATTCAGATCGGCGCCGATGTTTACAATCGTATGAACGCCGGCATCCCGTGCGGCGGAGAGGACATCATCGAGACGATTGTGAAACGGCTCGAGATCCAGATGACAGTGGGAGTCGATCATTAACTAATAGTAGCGCCCGGCGGGAGGTCCCCGTCCGGAATCACCAAAACCAGCTTCTTGCCCTTAGTGACCGCCAATAACATGCCTTGAGAATCAACGCCGCGAATCGTGACCGGTTTGAGATTGGTAACGACGATGATACTCATGCCGGTGATTTTCTCCGGAGTGTAGTGTTTGGCAATCCCGGCCACAATTTGACGCTTCTCCTTACCCAGATCGATCTGAAGCTTCAATAGCTTGTCGGCGCCTTCGACCGCCTCAGCCTCCAGCACTTTGGCCACGCGCATGTCTGCCCGCGCAAACTCGGAGATGTCCAGGAGGCCGTCATCTTCCGTTTCGACCGGCGACTCTTTCCTGGGCGAGGTCTTGAGACGCGGAAAGACCGGCTCGTCGATGCGAATCTCTGTACCCGGTTCAAGATTGAAGAACTCACGCGCGTTGTCCAGCGTGAGAGTATCGTCGCCAAGCGACAGCACGGATCGTAACTGGCGCATCTTGCTCGGCATCACCGGGAACAGGACCACCGACACGATACGCAGAATCTCACAACAAGCGTAGAGGACGCCGCCGAGTTCATTGGTGCGGCCTTCTTTGGCCAGCTTCCAGGGCGCCAGGTCGTTAAAGAATTTGTTGGCCGCGCGCACCATAGTCATGGCTTCGCCGATGGCTTTCCCGATGCGAAAGTGGTTGATGTGTTCATGCGCCGCGTTGGGCAGTCGCTCGGCCTTTTCAAACAGTTCCTGGAACCCGGCCAAACCGTTGGGTGGTTCGGGCAAGCGTCCGTCGAAATTGACCATGACCATCTTGACCACGCGCGAGACCAGATTGCCCAGAGCATTGGCCAAATCGGAGTTGTACTGAGTGACAAAGCGGCTGGCCTGAATGTCGCCATCGATACCGAACGGGTACTGGGTCAGCAACAGGTAACGGGTGCCGTCGGCGCCGAATTCGGTCACCATGTCATTGGGATCGATCTTGGCTCCCAGCGACTTCGACATCTTCTGACCGTCGACAGTGAAGAAACCGTGCAGGAAGATCGTGTCCGGCGTCTTCACGCCGGCCGCCATCAGCATAGCCGGCCAGTACAGACAGTGAAACTTCAGGATGTCTTTAGCCATCAGATGAACCACCTCACCACCCAGCCACCACTTGTCGAACTTGTCCGGATCATCGGCATAGCCGATGGCCGAGATGTAGTTGGATAACGCATCGACCCAGACGTAAGCCACCTGAGACTCATCGAACGACAGCGGGATCCCCCATTTTACTCTTTCGCGCGAGAGCGAAAAGTCGGGAAGGTCCTGATTGAACAAACCGAGCACTTCACGGCGACGCTCCTGGGGCAGGATCAGCATTTCTTCGGATTCGATCTTCTCTTTCAAGAGCGGCAGGAAAGCACTGAGCCGGAAGAAGTAGTTCTTCTCTTTGAGCTTTTCGGGCGCTTTGAGATGGTCGGGGCATAGACCGTCGACCAGTTCCTTTTCAGTGAGAAACTTTTCACAGCCGGTGCAATAGAGACCTTCATAATAGTCGGAGTACACTACGTCGCGACCATCAGCAGTCTTAGCCGCACGCATGGCATCCAGAATCTTCCAAACCGCCTTTTCGTGTCGCTCGGAAGTTGTCCGGATAAAATCATCGTTGGCGATGTCAAGATTCTTCCAGGCCTGCTGGAAAGTCTGAACCGTCCGATCACAGAACTCGATCTCCGACACACCGGCCTCCGCGGCCGCTTCGGCCACCTTGGAACCATGCTCGTCGGTGCCGGTGAGGAAGAAGGAATCACGACCGGCCAGTCGATGAAATCGAGCCAGGAGATCGGCCGCAATAGTGGTGTAGGCGTGGCCGATATGCGGTTTGTCATTCACATAGTAGATCGGTGTGGTAACATAGAATGGTCGCGGCAAATGTTAACTCCTCTCTGAGTCGGAATCTGACGAAGCTGCATCGTCCTTGTCCGGTGCTTCTTCTTTCGGCGGGTCGGTTGAAGGTCTTGGCCTTGAGGCAGAGTTGTTACGCACTCCACCGCCTGCCTTAGGGGGCGGTGTTTCGGCGGGATTGACGAGGCCATCGGCCGGACAGTTGAAGTATCGGTTTTCTTCACCGCGAATGATCGCTTCCTGACGAAAGACATCAATCCTCTCGATAGTTCCTTCATCGCCGCTCTTTGTTTTGACGAAAGTACCAACCGCCGGGAATTTGCGCTTGCACTCGGAATAGAAGTCGGCCTCATAGCGCAGACAGCATAGCAGCCGGCCACAGTTGCCGGATATCTTGGCTGGATTGAGCGGCAGATCCTGCTCGCGCGCGTGCTGAGTGGAAACCGGAGCGAAATCCCGGATGAAGGTATTGCAGCATTGTCGCAATCCACAGATACCGTAGCCTCCGATGCGACGAGCCTCGTCACGGACACCGATCTGGCGCAGTTCGATGCGAGTGCGATAGCACGCCGCCAACTCCTTCACCAAGTCCCGAAAATCTACCCGGTGATCGGCCGTGAAGAATATGGTCATCTTGTTGCCGTCAAACTGACACTCAACGTCGATAATCTTCATCGACAAACCATGTTTGGAGACCATCTCCGCAATCTCCGATTTGAAGCCGGTCTCTTTTTGGCGAAGTTCGTACATGGCCTCGATATCGTCCCTGGATGCCCGGCGAAGGATCGAGCGTGGCCGGCCCTGGTCGGCAAGATTGATCCCCGCCTCTACTTTATTGTGCAAAACACCTGCGTCCTCCCCTCGTTCCGCCTGCACGATAACCAGGTCATTAGACTTGAGGGAGTGGTAGTAACTATTGAAGAAAAACTCTCTGCGCGAACCTTTGAATTCTACCAGATACAGTTCAGCCATCGGCCTGCTCCATTTTCTGTCGGCTCTCGGGCGGCGCTGTTAGCGGGCAGCTTCAACAGATGCCTTCAGTTTGAGCGCCAGAGCCGTCAGTGAGCCAAGAATATGCACATTCAGGCCCAAATCGGCAAGGCTAATCTTGATTTGCGTCGACATACCGGCGGCCAACTGAGAATCGACAAAATGGGTCGACAAACGCATCAGGTCGGCGGCGAAGTCGATATTGGTCAACTCCTGCTCCTCGCCGACCTGGGCAAAGCGGGAACAGTCGCGTATCAGCGATTGCCACAGTCGCAGGAGATCCTCGGCTTCACCCCGGTCCCGTGGATTCACCAGTTCGGCCAGGTGCGCCACTACCGCCGGCGCCTCCTCGGTAAGAAGCGCCTTGAACAACATAAACCCAACGGCCCGCCGCGACGTGTCGGATTCTTCGCCGCTGTCGATCAGTTCGATGGCCTGCCCCAGGGAGCCGTCGGAAATGCGGGCGAGCAGCCGGGCGCGTTTCTCGCTGAGGTCGTAGTTTTGAATGAGGTACTGTTCAATCGCGTCAGGGCTGATTCGCTCCAGCCTGATTCTCTGCGCCCGTGACTGAATAGTCGGCAGCAGCGACTCCGGACGTTCGGCGGTGAGCACTATGACGGTGTCGGAAGGTGGTTCCTCAATCATTTTCAGAAGCGCATCGGCGGAATCGGCTCTCATCTTTTCCATACGATCGAACAGAGCCAGCCGCGTAATGCCGTCGGGCGCTTTGCGGCTGAGACTTCTCTTTATTTCACGGGCGGTGGCGATTGGGATATTGGTGGTGGCCGTAGCCGATAACCGACAGAATGGTTCCCGGCGTCTGTTGGCCAGGATTTCGTTGGTCATCGCAATAGTATCATCTGAGGTTTTGGCCGGCGGCAGCGGCAGGGCCACCAGGAGCCCCTGGAAATTGAGATTGTAGATGGCTCGGCAATGACGGCAGGTTCCGCATGGTCGGAGTTCTCCGTCAGGCAAATCCGATTGGACCGGCTTGTCACAGTTGAGCAATGCCGCCAGGGCAACGGCCAGGGGCCAGTGCCCAAAGCCGTCACGACCATGGAACAGATAGGTCCCGGCTACCCGATCCGCGGCATACGCCCGCGATAATATCGTCCAGGCTTTGGGCTGAAACTGTGTGATATCAAAAGGAGTCAAATCTAATCCATTTCACGGGATCCAGCGGTTCTCGACCGTACCTCAATTCGAATTTAAGCCGACCCTCATCAGCCACCGTCGCCAGTTTGTCGGCGGCGTGGAGATACCGGCCGACCGTGACGGTGACGTTGGCCAGACCGGCGTAGGTGCTGTAGTACTGGTCACCATGGTCCAGGATAATGAATTTTCCGTAGCCGCGCAAATCCCCGATGTAGGCAACCGTGCCCGAAGCTACAGCGCTGACTTCGCGGCCGGGAGTTGCTTTGATGGTAATCCCCGGAGAGAACGACTTGAGCCTGGTCACCGGGTGTACCTTGGAACCAAAAGCCTCGACAATTTTCCCCCTGACCGGCGGCGGCAGTTGACCTTCCAGAGTAGCAAACAGCGACGGCGACGCCGGTTGGTCGCCGGATCGAGGACGATGTTCTGTTTCCAGCCGGGCAATGATAGCCTCCATCTCCTCAGCGGCCTGCTGCAACATTATCAGGTGGTCAGCCTCCTCGGTCTTGCGGCGGCGCACTGCCTGTAATCTTTTCTGTTCGCGTTCTTTTCGGCTCTTATCGAGGGCGGTCGTTGTTTCCTTCTTTTTCTTCAGACCGGCGACGCGGTCCCTTTCGCCACTATATCCCTCCAAAAGAGCGACTGATTCATCAAGAAAATCCGAGGCCGCAGCTACGTTGCCGGCCTCGAATCCGGCCACAGCGGTTAGGTAAATGACGCGACGGTTCAACTCCAACTCCCGATTGGGGTGGTCTGAGGTCATTTCGGTGGGGCTGCGAGTTGCGAGATAAAAGCGGCGGATACTCTTGAGGAAACGTTGGCGCGTTTGCTCATGGTTGAGGCAACTCAGGTCCAACTGTTGCTCGGCGGAAGCTATATCACCTTTGACTTTCTTCAGTTTCTCGCTGAGGCGACCGATCACCTTCCGGTTTGAAGCGATTTTCTGATCATATTCGGAAATACTCCCCTGGACTCCCAACTCCTCGGCCTTGAGAGAGTCGAGTCGGTATTGTCCCTGCTCGACTTCGCTTTGGATCTGTTCGAGTTCCTTCTTCTGGTTAAGTATCTTCTCCTTTTGCCCCTGCGCCTGCATTATCGTAAACAAGATCAGGGTTAAAGTAACTATTAGAGTTGTCAGATTTTGTTGGATCATGCGTCTACTTAAGCAATTTCCTAATACCGAGATACCCGCTGACAAGTCCGATAACGGCAACGGCCGCGATGAACAGGGCGATCTGGTTGAGTTCCGGCAACACCGGTTCGAACCTGGCAAACGAGATGCGTGATCGCACGTAGAGGATAGCTGCCCACCCGGCGGTGCCGGAGAGTCCGCTGATGAGGAGACCCTCCATCAAAAAGGGGGCAGCCAAAAACAGCTTGCCGGCGCCGAGGACCTGCATCTGATAGAATCCGACGGCGCGGGTTTGGGTCATCAGACGGATATTGTTGGCGGAACCGATCAGAGCCGCCAGCAGAATGAGACCGCCGAGAATCATGCCAAGACTCAGGATGATAGCCCGGGTCTCTTCTGCTTTGGAAAGCCATCTTCGACCGTAAAATACTTGGTCGACGTTCTCGAATCGAGACACTTTGGCCTCAATGGCGGCCACCGCCGCCGTTGTCAGGCTGTGTTCCTCGAAAGTCAGAAGGTACGAGGCCGGCAGCGGGTTGGCGCTGTCATAACCGGCCAGAAGATCGGTGCCGACCAGTTCGGCAAGCCGTTCGCGGGCCTGGGCGGCGGAAACAAATTCGACAGTGCGAACGCCATCAATGACCTTCAGGGAGTCCTGAATAGCCGGCGCTGCGGAGTGCGAAGTGGTAGGCTTAAGGAATAGCTCCATCTCCAGATCGGACAAAAGGCGTGAATAGAATCTCTCGGACGTCCCGGCTGCGATCCAGAATAGATCGAAAAGTAGAAACAGCAGGGTCAGCGACATCAATGAACTGATTGTCGTCCCCGGATGACCGACCAGATTGCGAAAAAGTTCCTTGAGCGTGTGCCAAAGCAATCTCACGACAGACACCCGTTTTCGATTTTCAGGTAATCACATTGCGGCAACTGCCTGGTTTCGGCCTGCGAGGTGAGGATTATCATCGACCGGCCCGACAGCGACACGCGCACCAGGTACTCGAACACGCGCTCATAAGTATCCGGGTCCAGTCCGGCCGACGGCTCATCGATTATCATAAGCGGTTGGTTGGCGATGGACGCGCGGGCGAACTGAGCCAGGGTATACTCGACCCGGGTCAGGTGGCGCGGGTACAACGGGGCCTGCTTCAACAGCTTGAATTCGGTGAGCATTTTCATCAACCGTTCGCGACGCACCCGACGACGCTCGGAAGCCAGCACCAGGGGGAACATTACGTTTTCCGCAACTCCCAAGGTGGGTACCAGGCCAAAAACACCCCCGACGCCGCCGATGCGGCGACGAATTCGGTTCAGCAGCCGCCGTGGTTTCGGCCTCATACAGTGACCGAACAATTCTATCGAACCGCTGTCGGGGAACCTCAGTCCCAGAATCATTTCGACCAGAGTCGTCTTGCCGGAAGCAGCCGCTCCTGATATAACCACCGACCGCCCGGCCGTCAGTTTCAGATTGACATCCTTAAAGATCGGCTCACCGCGATCGGAGGTTATATAGACATTGTTGCACTCGACGATTGATTCAGTAGACATAACGGTTGACCACGGAGGCACCTCAACTTGGTTTGACATTGCCGGCCGGTTGCACTACCTTCACCGACAATCAACTTTCGGTAGTCGTTACCGAACTCAAATTGTAAAAAGGCCATGGACCAAATGACAACTAAAAACCTCACAATCAGAACTCTCATAGTAGCATTGGCCACGCTGGCCATCATCAGCCAGGCTTGGGGCCAGGAGTGGCAGCCTCTGAGCTTTCCCGATCGGGCCAACATCACCGGAATATGTTTCGTGCATCCCGATACCGGTTTTGTTGTTACCAATGTCGGCGGGATGGGGCGCACAGTCGACGGCGGTCAAACCTGGCGTCTGTTTCAGGTAACCAAAGGGGCCGCCCTGGAGGATGTTTCCTTTGTCAGCGGCAACCTCGGTTTCGTCTGTGGTCGCGCCGGATCGCTCTACCGGACTGTCGATGGCGGCCTCAACTGGGATAACAAATGCTTGAAGGACACCATCCCATGGTTGTTCGCTGTGGAGATGCTCGACGCCAAGACTATAGTTGTTGCCGGCGCGACGCGAGCGGATGGAAAACCCTTTGAGGGACTTCTGCTGCGTTCATCCGACGGCGGCAAGAGCTTCACTGAATTGCCGGGGGTCGGGATGGGCTACAAAGAGTTCTTCTTTCGCCGAGGAGGTCCGCTGCACTTGTTAGCCACCGGTACACTGGCTACATCGGACGATCTCGGTGCAAGCTGGAAATCTAATCTGATAGGAATGTCCAAGCCGGGCAGGGCGCTGTCGTTCTCCGGCAAAACCGGGGTGATAGCCGGGCCCGGAGGCATGATTGCCTTCAGTTCCGACAACGGCCGCACCTGGCGCTCCAACGATCAAGCCGAAGACAAGGTGTTTATCGCTGTCGAAATGATAGATGACAAAGTCGGATATATCGGCGGTCATCCCGAAGTTCTTCTCAAAACCGAGGATGGCGGGCGCACCTGGACAGACGAGGCTCCAAAGACAAAATTCACGGTGCTCGATTTTTGTCTGATAGCAGATCGACTCTACGCCGTCGGTTCCGGCGGCCGGATCATGGTTAAGAAGGTGCGTTAGACATCGCGGCGCCGACAGGCCCGTGATAATGCTTCAAGGTCGTGTGACCCACCATTCAGGGCGTGTTGAAAAAGCAGGTATCTACGTCATCGCGAGACCGGCAAAGCTGGTCGTGGCGATCTCAGGTTCCATGACGGTTTGAGGGCGCCCGTGCCGATAAGCCGGATATGTAGAACACTCAGAATCAGTCTTTCATTGATGCCAAAAAACGCTCGTTGTTCTTGGTCTTCTTCAGACGATCGAGCAGGAACTCCATAGCCTCGATCGGATTCATCTCAGCGAGGAATTTTCGCAGAATCCAGATCTTGTGGAGCACGTCATCCTCCATGAGCAACTCTTCCTTACGCGTTGAAGAACGGTTGATATCCATAGCTGGGAAGATGCGTTGGTCGGAAAGGCGGCGATCCAGCACCAGTTCCATATTGCCGGTGCTTTTGAATTCCTCGAAAATGACTTCGTCCATGCGCGAGCCGGTCTCAATGAGCGCCGTTGCGATAACCGACAGGGAGCCACCTCCTTCGATATTACGAGCAGCTCCGAAGAACCGTTTTGGTTTGTGCAGAGCGTTGGAGTCGACACCACCGGAAAGAATCTTGCCGGAATGCGGCACGACCGAGTTGTGGGCGCGCGCCAGGCGCGTAAGCGAGTCGAGCAGGATGACGACGTTGTGGCCATGTTCGGTCAAACGTTTGGACTTTTCCAGCACCATGTTAGCCACCTGCACATGTCGTTCGGCCGGCTCGTCAAAGGTCGAAGAAATGACCTCAGCATTGACCGATCGTTTCATATCGGTCACTTCCTCGGGGCGCTCGTCGATCAACAATACGATCAGCGTGACCTCGGGATGGTTGGCAGTGATCGACTGGGCGATGGATTGCAGGATGATGGTCTTGCCCGCTTTGGGCGGAGAAGTGATCAGAGCGCGCTGACCCTTGCCGATAGGGCACATGAGGTCGATGATGCGGGTGGTGACTCGCTCCGGATTCGTCTCCAGCTTGAACGGTTCCTCGGGGTACAGCGGCGTCAGATTGTCAAACAGAATCTTGTGTTTGGCTTTTTCCGGATCATTGAAGTTGATTGACTCGATTTTCAGCAGAGCAAAGTATCGCTCGTTGTCCTTAGGCGGCCTGACCTGGCCGGCCACAATGTCGCCGGTGCGCATGTCGAAGCGCTTGATCTGCGACGGCGAGACGTAGATATCGTCCTGCCCGGGCAGGTAGTTATAGTCGGGGGAGCGGAGGAAACCGTAGCCCTCATCGAGAACCTCCAGAACGCCTTCGGCCAGAATGGTGCTGTCCGATGACGATGCGCTTTCCATAATCTTGTAGATCAACTCCGATTTGCGCAACCCCGAAACACCGGGGATATCCATATCCTCAGCCGTTTTCAACAGTTCCGCGATCGTCTTGGATTTGAGATCAGGTAACTCCATGGTAAATCCTTAAGCTTTGATTTTGATTTCCAATTCTGCCGTGCCTCGGCCGGTTCAGTCTTCGGACAACTGCTCAATCGGGGCGTCCCCCCAAAGCCGCTCAAGGGCATAGAATCGACGCGTCGGCTCAAGAAAAATATGGACGACCACATCGATATAATCCAACAACACCCAGTTTCCCTCGGAGTATCCCTCGCGATGGTACGGTTTGTGACCGTTGTCCATAAGACCGTCCTCCACCGCCCGGGCGATTGCCTTGACATGAATATCGGCGCCGCCCGAAGCAATGACAAAGTAGTCCGTCACCGAGGATACTGCCTTAACCTTCAGTATCTTCACGTCAAATCCCTTTTTGGCAAGGGCCAGTCGGCCCGCCAGTCGGGCCAGTGTCAATCCCGATGACTCAGTCAAGGTTGTTTACTTTTTCTCCGTTACTATTCTATTGAGCAGTTCCAATGTCGGCCAGTCCTCGCCAAGAACCAGGGTAGTGGTGACCTGCCGATAGTTATTTTCAAGCGGCTTGAAAGTGATCCCGGCGACACTCAAACCCAGCTTATGAGCCAACAGCGTTGCCGCCGAGCGATCCTCAAGGCGAGAGAGCACAAAAGTCTCACTGACCCGGCTGAGGTCGAAATTGTCGGTGTCGACTACCTTGATCACCAGGTCCATATCGGCATAGTCGGCCAGACCATCGGCCACGCGCGCCGCCAGACCGTTGACGCCGCAGCCGTTGAGTATTTGCAGCCGCACCACATGATCAGGCGACTTCAGTGTTCGCGACACACCACGGCTTACCCTGATGGACAAACTGACCACGTACACCAGGACAACTACAAACAACACTGCGATCAGCAACTCCAGAACTCGGGAGCGCTGCAGGCGCTGCCGCCACGAAATCACAGATGAGCGGTCGGCTTTTTTGGGCCTCAATGATTTGTGCATTGGAGTTTTGGGTTCGAGGGGAAACGATCTACAGGTCGGTGCAGAACTGAGGGCTCTAACGCAGACCTGCCGGATTATACCAAGAGCTGCTCCTGCCTATAAGTGGGTTCAAAACCGCATCATATCTTTGGACCATAAAGGTCAACCGAAACTTCTCAGACGGATGATAATCCAGTGTGAAACCGGGCAAGAGTGTGGCATCCCGACCCTGCCCCCACTGCCCAGCCGAATGGACCACTCCGAGATTTATACTCAGACTGAGTTTCGGCGAGAATTCATAAAGTATCGCGGAGTTCAAGAGACCTACCGACCCGGACATGGCGCCTCCTGAGAAAAAGCTTACCGAATAGCTGTGGGACCAACTTATCTTGGACATATCCAACAGCGAAAACGGATTGGCCGCCGGTTTGACCGACAGCGAATTAGCTCTGGACATATTGTCCAACTGGGCACGATCCACCATCTGGGCCGATACGCATCCGACGATGGCGATCAGAAAGACCGCCAGGAGCATTTTACTTAAGTGACTATTCATCATCATAATCCTGTAATTTATCTTAGTATTAGCTCGACGTCAACCAAAAAAACTGCCTCGCTCGCTTTTGGTACCGCCGATTTACTCACTCTACTCATTATAACGCAGACCGGCGTCTTTCGGCTCAATCAAATACAGTCTAACTCAACATTTCTCTGCGAACTTGCGGGCCAACTCCTCAAGCTGGTCGATCGAGTTAACGCCCAAACCTTCGTCCGGGTTGCTGGTGGTCACTACCGCTACTTTCAAACCTCGATCGTGCATGATCTTGATCGTATCGGTGAGGTAGTACTCCTTTTGCGTGTTTTGAGTGCCGACCTTGTCGAGGGCGGCATATAACTCCCGGTTGTCGAAACAGAATGCGCCGGTGTTGATTTCCCTTATCTTGAGAACATCGGGAGCAGCATCCCGGTGTTCGACAATCTCCTGGAGCAGGTCGCTGTCAGGCACTCGAACTATCCGGCCGTACCCGGTCGGATCGGGCAGGATCGCCGAGAGACAGGTGGCCACGGCGTCGGCGCGTTCATGTGTTTCGAGCAGGCGGCGGAATGAGTCGACCGACACGAACGGCATATCGCCCAGCGCCACCAAAGTGATGCCATCAAAATCAGCCAGTGCCGCTTTGGCCATCATGACGGCATGACCGGTGCCGAGTTGCTCACGCTGCCAAACGAAACTAACATTGCGATCGGCCAGTTTACGCTGTACCAGTTCCCCCTGGTAGCCGATCACTACGATGATCCGATCGAACCCCAATGACTCCAGGGTGTCCATGACCAGGCAGATCATGGCGCGGCGGTTGATCTGATGCAGAACTTTCGGCAAATCCGATTTCATCCGTTTGCCCTTGCCGGCGGCAAGTACAATTGCCGATCTGCCTGTGGCCATTTGCCTTCCTCTGATCCCTGGGTTCTGCTTTATACCCGTGGTTGACAGGTTAAGATCGTCGACTAATCCAACGGTCTGTTGTCATTGTCGACATGAACGATGGCAGGCTTGAAGCCTTCGGCCTTCTCTTTCTCGATATGACCGTAAGCAATAATGATGATCAAATCACCGATACTCCCCTTGCGTGCGGCGGCGCCGTTGAGACCGATGATGCCACTTCCGGCTTCCCCCTCGATGACATAAGTCTCGAACCGCTCACCGTTGGAGATATTGGCAACCTGGACTTTCTCAAACGGTATCAGATCAGCGCGACGGATCAGTTCGGCGTCGATAGTGATACTGCCGACATATTCCAGATTAGCGTCGGTGATGGTGGCACGATGGATTTTCGATTTGCAAATTGTAATCAGCATTTCTCTCCGGACCATATTCACGGTGCAAGCAACGCGACCAAATATAGTCAACTCAGCCGGGGGCGCAAGCGGTTTGTGCTGCCCGCAAAGCGACACTCATCAGTTACAACAGACGCGGCAGTAACCGGTTCCACACAACGGTCAAACCGTAATCTCGACCCAATTGCGGGCCGGGTAGATCGACAGTTCC
>DAOVOW010000315.1 GCA_030629485.1 bacterium | reverse complement strand
TCCAGGCTCCCACCAATCGTGAGCAGACCGTGGTTTCTAAGCAGAAAGGCGTTACAAATATCGACATGCGGTTCGATAGATCGCGGTACCTCATCGGTACCCGGACCGGCGTAGTCCGTCAATGGAATGCGCCCGACCGACACTACTACCTCCGGGAGGATATCCTCCTCAAGCTGAATCCCGGCCACGGCAAATGCGGTCGCGTGCGGGGGGTGAGCGTGGACGCAGGCCTTGATGTCATCCCGGCGCTGGTAGACCAGCAGGTGCATAGCCAGTTCGGCCGAGGCGCGGAGATTGCCCTGGAGATGTTTGCCGTTGATATCGACTATCACCATATCCTCGGCGGCCAGGCGACCTTTGGGCAGCCCGGAGGGGGTCACCATTATGCGGTCGTCGTCGAGCCGCACGGAGAGATTGCCGTCGGTGCCGGCGATCATGCCTTGTTCGTACAGTCGGCGGCCGTAATCGGCCAGCGCGCTCTTCATGGTAAACGGTGATGCCATAATCACAGGGCAAGGTAGAGGCTTCAGGCCGCCTTGTCAACAACTTAGGTGGGTGGGGGGTGGCGCGACGTGGGACTGCGTCGGTCTCGCATTGACAATCTTGCCGAGTCTTGTATATTGCGCCGGTCGGGTGGCCCGGACGTTCGTCCGGGTTTCGTGGCGGGCATCTCAGGAAAGGAGACCGGGACCAAGATCCGGGTCACACTGGTTATGGACCCCGGCACCGGGCGCCAACAATAGATTGTGATAATAAGGAGCCTTGGCATGAGTCATAAACATGAACAGACAGAAGTCATTATTCTCGGCACTATGCATCTCGAACCGGAAGAGTATCCGGCCTATGCGAATCGACTGGGCGAGGTAATCAAGGAAATCGCCCCGGATATTATCTGTTCGGAACTGTCGCCGGAGCAACTCGCGGGTACTCAATCATGTGATTCAAAACCTGAGCAACGGGATGTTGTTATACCGACGGCAAAAAGGTTGGGCGCTCAGATAGTTCCAATTCAACCGCCGACCAATGAGGGGCTGGATTTTGAAGATCGGTTCAAAGCTATGGACAGGGAGCTTAGGTTGCAGAAGTCATGCCGACAACTCCTCGAATACCTCGATCGTTTGGCGGAACAGGAAGCAGAACTCTGGCGAGACCATATGAAAAACGCTGACTGTATTGAATATGTCCAGTTTAACGAGTATCACGTATTTCCCGAGGCACGGGACACCGTTGAACACCAGATGCTACCGCAGAGGTCTGAGTTCTGGACAGAATGGAATGAATACTTTCTCCGCAAAATCGTAGAAACCATCGACAATAATCCGGGCCGACGGATTATGGTAATTGCCGGGCTTTGGCATAAGTACTGGCTATGGAACAGGCTGAAACACCGGGATGATATTAACCTTCAGAACTTGCAGTCGTTTCGGGAAGCATTAGCGGCTCAATAAGCTGTGATATCAATCAAGGTGGGTGGGCCGGACGCTCGTCCGGGTTTCATGACGAACTATCTTGGCCAAGGAGACCCGGACCAAGGTCCGGGCCACACTTGCGTTCTGCTATGGTGTGAAATCACGGTCGGGACGGTTTTTGCCGCGCCTGGCCGAAATCGACTCGTTTTTTTGCATCATATTGGCGTATGGAACGTTATAAGTAGTGGAGAATGATGATGGCACCAAAATATCACTTGACAATAGGCGACGACGGGAGTATTATACGTGGTTGTTGTATTGGAGGATGACGTCGTTTGGTGCAGTCTGTAATCCTTAAGGATTCGAACCACCACAAGGGGTCACGGCTTGTTTCGTTGGGGCTGGCAGCCGTAGTGTTTACCCTTATCGGAATACTGCTGGCGCCTCAGTTGCCGTTTTTGGTCGCCTCGACCGATCCGGTAACCGAGCCTGAGGTGTCATACGCCGGGGTATATCCGGTTGTTGAGCGCGATGGCGAGTACGAGTCGCCGTTTGTGGCTGTGGTGGAGAACGTTCAGGATGCTGTGGTCAATATCTCGGCCCGCTCCCGCGAACAGCATCTGCCCTGGTGGTATCACGGTTCGAATTACTCCACTTCGTCCGGATCAGGTTTTTTCTTCCGTGAGGACGGCTATATCCTGACCAACAATCACGTGGTTGAGAATGCCGTGCAGATGACTGTGCGCACGGCCAGCGGCTATCGCTACGATGCCACCCTGGTGGGTCAGGATCCCCAGACCGATCTGGCCGTTCTGAAGGTTGAGCCGGAGGATGATATTACGGTGATTCCGTTTGGCGATTCCGATGATATCAAAGTAGGTGACTGGGCTATCGCCATCGGCAACCCGTTTCCCCAGCAGGGCCTCGATCGGACGGTCACGGTGGGTGTGATCTCCGCCGTAGCGCGAAGCAATCTCCGCTTTGGAGGTGGCGAGGACCCTTACTACCAGAGTTATATCCAGACCGATGCTTCTATCAACCCCGGCAATTCCGGGGGACCGCTTTTGAATCTCAAAGGTGAATGTGTCGGTGTCAACGCTGCTATCTCCAGCCCTACGGGCGGTTCGGTAGGGATCGGTTTTGCCATCCCGATCAATCTGGCGCGGGCTATCGTGCCGGACCTGATCGCCACTGGGCGAGCAACGCGAGGCTGGTTGGGTATCTGGTACCACGAAGTTACTGAGCGAGAGGCCAAACGGCAGGAGTTGGAGTCGGTGCGCGGTATCACTGTTGACTCGGTGCTGACTGCCTCGCCGGCCGATGAAGCCGGCTTACACGAGGGTGATGTGATTGTAGGCTTCAAGGGTCAGCCAATCGAAAACGGCGGCCAGTTCTCGGTTCTGGTTTCGACGGCCAGGGATGGTCAGCCGGTTCCTATCGAGATCGTACGCGGCGGCAAACGTATGACTTTAGCGACGGTAATCGGAGATCGAGACGCCGGCCGAAGATCACAACCGGCGCGCGTCAGTCATCCCGATGATTTCGCCGCCCAAAACTGGTTAGGCATGGAACTGGTCAACTTCACGCCGGAGATTGCATGGGCCATGAATATTCGGAAGGTGGACGGCGTATATGTCAGGCGGGTGCAGTCTGGATCCGCTGCGGATTATGCTTCGATCGGTCGTAGTACGATTATTCTCTCGATTAACGACGTCACGGTAAAGTCGCTTGAGGACGTTGAACAGGTAGTAGACGCGTTGGAACCGTCGACTCGACGCGTTCCCTTAATAGTATTGGAACCCGACGGCACGATGGCCCGTAAGGTCATCAGACCGTAATGGCAACAGTTAACGGTTGATGGCGATCCATTCAGGTGGGTGGAAGGGTGCCGTCAGCCAAACCCATAGGAAGGAGATAGTCAACAGAAGTGGCTAAAGCATCCCTAAAATATCGCGATGAAGACAGGTCTCTGGACCTATACCTCCGCGAAATCGGGGAAACTCCTTTGATCAATGCCAAAGAGGAAGTGCGACTGGCAAGAAAGATTAAGCAGGGCGACCAATCGGCCCTGGAGGCTCTGACCAAGGCCAATCTGCGCTTCGTTGTCTCGGTGGCAAAACAGTATCAGAATCAGGGTCTGTCCCTGGCCGATTTAATCAATGAGGGCAATATCGGCCTCATCAAGGCGGCCAAAAGGTTCGACGAGAC
>DAOVOW010000144.1 GCA_030629485.1 bacterium | reverse complement strand
TGGCTATTACCCGGAATGAGTAAACGTCCTTGTCCGGACCAAGCAGAAAACAAAGCTGCCCATCGGCCCAGGTGGCGCCTTCGACCAAGACAGAGTCGGCCCCAGTGATAGCCAGATTGACACAAACTTCCTGATTCCAGCAACCGTCTACGGCGTCCGGGTCCGGCGGGCAATCTATCACGGGAGCTTGCGGCTGTTCACCGACGAGAATGAGGATCGAACAGGTGTCCGCACCGCAAGCATTGGAGGCGATCACTGTGGCCGTAAACGAACCATTGATATTGGCATTGAAACAGATCTGATTGACTTCCCACGTCGCTGTGTAATCTTGATTGTCGGTGGTAACCGTCACTTGGTCAGCGTTGCTGATCGGCAAGCCGTCGCAAATCATTTCAGCCAGATTGGTTACGACTATCGGGCCGTCCGGACAGGTGATTGTGGGTGCATCATTTATCGTTACATCAACTGTCACATCGCAAGTGGCGCTGCCGAATGGGTTGGTAGCTACAACATGGAACTGATGGCTGCCGGCAGCATCTGCCGTGAAACAGAGTTGTCCGTCAGCCCAGGTGGCGCCTTCGACCGTTACCGTTTCGGCGCCGGAAATCGCCAAAGCGACACACACCTCCGAGCCCCAGCAGCCGTCAATCACGCGTGGCTCACCGGGACAGTCGATTTCCGGTAGCGGCGGTGGTGTGCCAATCGGAAAACAGTGCGGTCCGTCCCAATTGGGGAATACATCAGGTCCGGCCCATTTCCAAACACCACCGGGCGGGTAGTACGCGGAGTCGAGACAGATTGTCTTTCCCAGTTCACTCTCAGCTATGGGGCCGATGTCGACCGTATATGCCACATCATCGAAACCCGGTGGAAGACCGGTCTCGAAAAACCGAGTCCCAGTGAAGCCAACAGTATCGGCGCCGGAGCCGGTGACACTGATGTTGCTGATAATGAAACTGCCGTCAAACTGAGCCCCACCCAGGGTGCCGGTAGTGTCGGCAACGGTTGTGCCCCAGGTAGCGCCGTCCGGGGAGTAGACCCGAAAGCCGTTCTTGATGTCTGGGTGGGTATCCCCGTCACCGGTCAGTCTGATGTGGTAAATTATCGGTACGCCGATCTCCAAACGGTTATCGACGTTAAGACCATCGATGTGATCCACTGATACAAGTTGACCGAATGCAGGAACAGATGCTGTGACCAACATGGCGGCCATGATAAACACGAGTTTCAATCTCATCTCGCTTATCTCCTCAATAAACTCTTTACCAAACCAACTCTATTCAGCCCGGGTAGGCTTGGGCCGCTATTTCTCCCCGGTGATTCATGATGATCCCGGCGATACTTCTCTGACAGGCCTTGAAGCAAAACCAATGCCGTCTCCGCCACCGGCGAATCTCTCTTGGGCATGAAACGTTTCGACCCATCACGGCGACCCATCCAACCGCCGGCCGACGCTATAGAATGCAGCGTTAGGTTTTCCGGCTATCCGCGAAGTCAATCGGCTTCCCTAATATTGGATCCTGACCAGACCAGATTTGTCATTGCTGCCGCAGTCAAAAAATCCACCTGCGCGCAGCGGTTGTGTCGGACCAAGCAGGCAGTAAATATGGCCTTACTACACTCCATCAGGCTTCGAGGCAAGTCATGCCCCAGCCAATGAAAATATAGCACTTACCGGCGGAAAGTCAAGGGCTTAGGCGAGTGTCCTCCCACCTTGTATAATCGCTGAACAGTCGGCTCAACGGCCTATTAGCCGACGTCGACGCGCCTCGAAAAAGGCCAGAACCAGCAGGGCACCGCAGAGGTCGGCGAGGACATCGTAAACCGAGGCAAACCGGCCGGGGATCAAGTGCTGGTAGAACTCATCAAAAGACGCAAATGCAGTCAGAAAAAGTGCAGCAAAAATGCATGCTCGGCTACCGTGCATCATCCAGGGCCAGTTGGCGAAGGAACGGAAGGTCAGAAACGCAAAAATGGCGTACTCGATAAAGTGCGCCACCTTGTCGAAAGCAATGTCCTTAACCTGGGGGGTATGCAGATCGGGCACCGAGGAGACGGCGATGATAGCACCGCCGAAGAGTATCATTGGCAGGTGGTAGGACAGAAAACGGCGGCGTCCGCTGATTGGGAGGGTTGACTTCAACATAGGCAGATGGTTAAACATAGTATTGATTTCGGTCAACCAAAATGACTTGTTCGATTTGATGACGGTCGCTACAACGAGCCGAAACGGGAACAGTCGGAACCGCAAGTTGACAGCAATTCAGGCATCAGGAAATGGCGATGCTGAACGGTTATCCCATCCGATCCGGCGAAGACATGCTGCTGGACATAGTGGCCTGACAGTACCGGTAGACCTGCAAGGCGGCGGCTGTCAGGGATAACTTGACAAATACCGGTGAATCCGTATATTTTAGCGAACAAGTCACACTTCACCAACTGACCGTTGAGGAGACACCACATGTTTACCTTATACAGAACTATTTTGACCGTAGGACTGCTTTGTCTTGCTGCTTCCGTGCTCGCCATGCCACCCACAGGCACCGAACCACCCGTTTACGACAACTCACGCAGTTGGGACAATACTACCTACATCAACGCCGGCAATATCCTCATGTTTGTCACCAACCACGGCAACTTCGGACGCGATCTGGCCGGAGTTTTCGGGCTGGATGCAGGCACATTCTATCCGTACGTCGACAATGAAAGCATCAACAACGGTTCATTGGATGACTGCGTTCTCTACGCCGCCGGGTTATGGCTTGGCGGCAAAGTGAACAACCAGATCCGTATTGCCATCGCCGAATACTCTGATGAGTATGTTCCGGGTCCGATGGAGAGTGGGACTTACATGCCGGACGATCCATCGTTCAAAGTCTACAAACTTTACAGCGACAGCCTGGCCGGCAATCCTAACAGCGACTATCTCAACTGGCCGGCCGATCAGGGTGCGCCGGTCGATGGTATGGGCAACCCGGTGATGCTGGGAGATCAGATGCTCTGGGCGGTTTACAACGACGCCGACCCGAACCAGCATACCAACAACTCTGGTGAAACTGACCCTCTCGGTATTGAGATCCAGCAGACGACTTGGGCGTACGATAGCGATGATGAAATGCGAAACGTCATCTTCATTCGGTACAAGCTGTTTAACAAAGGGTTAAACGCTATCGAGGACTTCTACATCTCCCTGTGGACCGACCCGGATCTGGGCGATTTCACAGATGACCTCGTTGGCTGCGACACACTGAACAACCTGTTCTTCTGCTACAACAGTGACAACGACGACGCCGGTCATTACGGCAGTACTCCTCCGGCCGTCGGCTTCAAGGTGCTGAGCGGACCCGTTGTGCCGTCACCAAGTGACACGGCCGACTTCGATGGTACGCCGATGCCGGGCTACAAGAATCTGCCGATGACCTCATTCAGTAAGTACATCAACGGCACCGACCCGGATGCCGCTACGGAATCATACAACTATATGCAGGGACTTACGCGCTACGGCAGCCCATATGTGTACGGCGGCGACACACTCTCGTATATGCATTCGGGCGATCCGGTAACAGGTACCGGTGACCTTGACTTTGATCCTGCGGATCGTCGCGGTATGGGCAGTTTCGGGCCACTCACGTTTAACCTCGGTGACAGCCAGTACGTGCTAATTAAGATGGCCATCGGTCGGGGCGCCGACCGACTGGAGTCTATCACGGTGATGAAGGAGATCATGGATACACCGGAACCGGTAGAGCCACGATTCAAGGCAAGTATTGAGCCGGAACCGCTGTACATGTTCTGGTTGCACTCTCTGGAACCCATGGGTGCCTCGCTCACTTTCGGGTATGACGTCTCAGGTCCGCTGGGGAATGATATCGACTTCGGTTCACTCAGTATCAGCGGCGTATCTGCTGTCGATTCGATAGTGCTGTCAGATAGCTATCCAGGCTTTAACGGCAACGTCGCAACCCTCTATTTCCCTGTAGCCGATCTGCTGCAAAGTTTCGGCCTGATTTGGGATGAGACCTATGCGCCCTATACTGTCGCCGGCAGTTACGTCGGCGGCGACCCGTTCACAATGGCGGCCAGTGTCAGGGTGATTGGTCATCGTAGTGGCGATTTGAACCTCGACGGAAGCGTCGATATCAGCGACCTGGTATACATGGTCGAGTATTTCTTCACTGGCGGTCCACCACCACAGGTTATGGAAACCGCCGATCTCGACTTTAACGGCGAGGTAGATATCAGCGACATGCTGGTATTGATCGAATATATGTTCGGTCAGTAAATCGCAGTTGCTATCGGTCTGCAAGACATAGCCGGGCGCAGGCGCGACGCTGTGTTTGCCGTCGGATGCGAAAAACACACGGTTCTCATAGGCTCCGTTGTCAATCACGTTCACCCTGGCAACGATTCAAGCTTGTAACCCCTGGATTCCAGCTTTCGCCGCGCCCCTACGCGATGAAAGAAACTGTGGGCTGTAGCGCGCTCTACTATTTCACCAATGTCGCTTCGAGCTTGATCTCGACAGCCTTGAGCGCCTGCGAAACGGGACAACCTTCCTTCGCATCGTTAGCGAACTTCATGAAAGTCTCCTCGCTGATCTCCGGCACTTCCGCCTCGCACACCAACTCGATCGAGGTGATCTGGAACCCGTCCCCAACCTTGTCGAGATGGACCTTGGCATTTGTCTGCACGCGCTTGGGTTTGTGCCCGCCCACGGCCAGCCCGTGCGACAACGCCATGGAAAAGCATCCGGCGTGCGCGGCTGCAATCAACTCTTCGGGGTTGGTGCCGCTGGCCCCTTCGAATCTCGATCCGAACGAGTACGCTCCTTCAAAGGCGCCGCTTCCGAACGAGATAGTTCCTTTACCACTTGGAAGATTCCCTTCCCAAACTGCATTTGCTTTCCGAATCGGCATGGTGTCTCTCCTTATAAACAATCGCGTATAGTTTCATTCAGTAACCGTGCGGGCTGGTTTAGGGTTCCCAAATGTCATGCTGAGCGGAGTCGAAGGATGAGCGCAGTCGAAGGGTGACACACGAGGACTACGAGTTACAGCGAAATGGGTTCGTTTTGCGAAAAAAAGCTTTCACTTAACAGGATCGGTGGTGAATACGAGGCCAGCCCGAACTGGGACTGATTCAAGAACTGGTTGGCGTGGGTAAGTTGTCGGTTCAGGCGCATTTCGTTTTGCATGAGGCTCCGGCGGAATTGTTCGTTCGACTGGTGGCCATGGGGCTTGTCCTTTATTGAGTAATGTACAGGCTCATTTTGCGTGGAATTAGCTATGTTATTGCGGGTGCTGAAGCCGACTTTTACGCTTTGATTCCCACCATGAATGGTGGGCCACCCGGCGGCCACCCGGTCGAGTGTCTGTCATTCCCGCGCAGGCGGGAATCCATCTTCTTCGTCCGTGTCATACTGGCGAACGCCAGTATCCAGTCTTCGAATCAGGACCTGGATGCCGGATCAAGTCCGGCATGACAGTGCTTGAGTGGCCGGTGTACGACCTCGTGCACCGGCGCATGGGTGGCACCCTCAAACTGGTTTGGGGGTGACTCACGATGTTGCGCTGGTGGGGTGGCCCGCGGGCTTGCCCCGGGTTTCTCATTGATAATTATGTTCTTGGCAATAGACTTTGCTTGTGATCGAGACTTTGGGACACTCTGGAAACCCACCGCAAGGAGGCTGTCTCAAAAGGGTTGTTATGATGCGTGAAAAATGACGGGTTTTTCGATTGCGGTGATTGCGGGTTCATTGTTCTGATCAGTTCGTCCGGTTGGATGATGATTGCGCTGTTAGCCGTAGGTATCTGAGATTCCGC
>DAOVOW010000152.1 GCA_030629485.1 bacterium | reverse complement strand
TCATATGTCCCGGCATGCGGCCGGCCACCGGATGTACTGCGAAATCAACCTCAATGCCGCGCTGTTCGAGAAGATCGGCCAGGTCACGTACCGCATGCTGAGCCTGGGCGACGGCCATACCATAACCCGGCACAATCACGACGTGGCGAGCGCCGTCGAAGAGCATGGCGATCTCATCAGCCGAGGTAACCTTAACCTTACCGCCATAGACATCATCAGCCGACGGCGTATCACCGGTCGGACCCATGACGCCGAACAGCACGTTGGTCAGCGAGCGGTTCATCGCCTTGCACATTATGTTCGTAAGAACAACCCCCGAGGCCCCGACCAGCGACCCGGCAATAATCAGGACGTTATTATTTATCACAAAACCGGTTGCGGCAGCAGCGATACCGGAATAAGAATTCAGCAGAGCGATTACCACCGGCATATCGGCGCCACCAATGGAGAAGGTTAGAAGAACCCCCAGGACACCGGCTGCGCCGACCATCAGCCAGAACAGCATCGTATTGCCCGGATCGAGGACCGCCAGCACACCCAGAGCCACCGTGAGCAGCCCGAGAATGCCTTTCAGCGCGTTCATGCCGGGGAATCGGTCTTTCTTAATAAGCAAAAGCCCGCCGATCAGAAGCCCCGACAGCATCAACCCCGCTGACAACGGGACACCCGATTGATCGATGGAACTCACACCTAACCAGACAGCTCCAGCGGCCACGATCAGAGAGAAGCCGTACTTGATTACTTTTTGCCAGGTACGCAACTTCCATTTGACAGCAAGGAATTCGGCCAGCTTGCCGAAGGCTACGTAACTGCCAAAGAAAGTCACCGAACCGATGATACCGGTGGCCACCGTAGCGATCTTCATCTGCAGATCGGGGCCGGAAGCGGAAACGTGTTGCATGACCGCCACCAGAGCCGAACCGGCCACCAGGACCGAGGCGCCGCCGCCAAAACCGTTGAAAAGGCCTACCATCTCAGGCATCGCGGTCATCTTCACTCTCATCGCCGCCACCGCGCCAATAACACTGCCGATGGCTACGCCCAAGAGTATGTACTGCCATTCGAATTTGCTGCTGAGCAAAGTCGCGGCAATAGCCACGAACATGCCTAAGGCGGCAGTACGATTACCTCTGACAGCCGTTCGCGGGTGGGTCAGTCCTTTCAAACCGTATATGAACAGTATGGCTGCGACGAGATATACGAAGTTGACTATATGCGGATTTAGCACGGTCAATCTTTTTTCTTGAACATCTTGAGCATGCGGTCGGTCACGAGGAAGCCGCCGACGACATTTATAGCGGCGAAGATCACCGCGACAAAGGCCAATATCTGAGCCAATGGGCTTGAGTCCATCTGTCCCGCGAGGACCAGCGCGCCGATGATGGTAATGCCGGAGATGGCGTTGGAGCCAGACATCAGAGGGGTATGAAGGGTCGGGGGTACTTTCGTGATTATCTCAAAGCCAACAAAAATGGCCAGCATAAAGACAGTCAGGATCATTACAAATCCGTCCATTAGTTCTCGCTCCTTTCTGTCTTCCCATCAAGGCCGAACAACTCACGCAGCCGGGCGTTGACAATCTTGCCGCCCCGCGTCAATAGGGTATCTCGAGTGATCTCATCTTCCATATCAAGGTTGACCTCACCATCTTTGACTAGGTGCTTCATGAATGTCAGCAGATTTCGCGAATACATCTGGCTGGCGTGGTAGGGCACGGTCGAGGCCAGGTTGGCCGGACCGAGAATCGTCACGCCGAATTCGACTACCTTCTGGTCAGTTTTGGTCAGTTCACAGTTGCCGCCGCGTTCCGCTGCGAGATCGACTATCACTGAGCCGCGGCGCATCTGCTTGACCATCTCATTAGTAATTAGCACCGGCGCTTTCTTGCCGGGAACGGCAGCGGTAGTGATAACCACGTCATTCTCCGCCACGACTTTGGTCAACAACTCTCGCTGCTTGCGGTAGAACTCTTCATCCATCGCCTTGGCGTAGCCACCCTTGTCTTCGGAGTCGCCGGTCTCGATCTCGATCTCCACGAATTTCGCCCCGAGACTCTGCACCTGTTCCCGAACGGCCGGGCGAAGATCATAGGCGTTTACCACCGCCCCGAGTCGCCTGGCCGTAGCGATCGCCTGCAAACCCGCGACACCGGCTCCGATCACGAATACGCGGGCCGGCGAAATCGTCCCGGCGGCGGTCATGAGCATCGGGAACATCTTGGGAAGCAAATCCGCCGCGATAAGGACCGCCTTATAGCCCGCGACCGTCGCCATCGATGAGAGTACGTCCATGCTCTGGGCACGGGTGATGCGAGGCATCATCTCCATGGCGAAGGCCTTCACATGGCGTTCGGCAATGGCGCTTACTTCGCGTTGGGCGGTCAATGGTTCGAAGTGGGCAACCAGGGCCTGGTCCTTGCGGAACAGCTCAAGGTCGGATTCGCCGTGATCCGGATTGGCGCCGTAGCCGCGTACCTGCAGGATGACATCGCTCTTGTCAAAAACAGTCTTGCGATCCGGTACAACCTCGGCGCCCTTTTTCTGGTAATCATCGTCCGTCAGACCCGCTTTGAGACCGGCGCCCGCTTCGATTAGGATCTGCATTCCAGCCTTGGCGTATTGTGGAACCATATCTACGACGACGGCCACGCGGTTTTCGCCGGGGAACGTCTCTTTCGGAACTCCGACTATCAACTTCTTTACATCCTCAGCCATGTATTGGAATACCTTCCTGCGTCGATGCCTTTAGCTTCATCTAACTATTGACCTGCATAACCAGACTGCTTGCATGATAGTTCCCGGATTGTTAAGGTGGAAAGCGCGGACAGGCCCTGTTTTTCGCGATTCATGCGCTGCCTGTGGACTGTCGGGTGGCCGCCTCAAACTTGTCTGGGACGGGCAGAAGAGTCACCCCCGAACGAGCAGGCTGCGTCGTTATAGTATGTTCCACCGGTTCCTGCGTTCGCCGAAGGTGAGCGTATAAACTGATGGTTCTTATGGTTGTTTTCCCACAACGCCTTAGCGAAAATCGCAGGATCACAATCCTGACTTCGTCGAGATCAGAACCCTGCGAAACGGCTTTATGACACAGCCTGAAGTTTGAGGGTGCCACCCAGCCGGCTGTGGCGGAACACACCCTTGCCTTTGGCTACCCTTTTCCAGAGGGGAAGAAGAATCGCTACCGACCAACTGTGCGGACGTACTCTGGAGTTTGTGAATAATGCAGACTACGGCGACTGCTAACGTCTCTTCCTCGGGGGGCTTCGACGAGGCTTTCTGTCAGAACGTCCCTGGTCTACGGTCTTCCGTTTCGACGAGGATTCCTGCCATGGTGGTTGCGGCGGTGCGGCGTGCAGGGTTTGCTGATAATAGTCGTCAAGCAGCATGGCAATGAGTGATGATCCGTCATCGTTCTCACCAAGTTCACCGGCCAACGGCACGAAGCGTTGCATGCGTTCCACTTGCAGATTATCCCGCGACCGCAGTTGCGCCTCCAGCAATGCCGTTATACGCTGCGACACGATAGCGGAGACATCATCGTCGGTCGGCAGAGGACGCTCTATCATATCAATGTCGAACCGTTTGGCGATCCGCTGCAATTCCGATTTCTCCAGCACGTTGACCAGCGTGACCGCTTCGCCCGACGCTCCGGCGCGACCCGTGCGGCCGGCGCGATGGATGTATGCCTCCGGATCTTCAGGCGGTTCGTACTGGATGATGTGCGATAACTCCGGAATATCGATACCGCGAGCGGCGAGATCGGTAGCTACCAGAAAACGAAGTTTCTTCTCTCTGAGTCGGCCCATGGTCTGCTCACGTGCCCGCTGAGTAAGATCGGAGGTGAGTTCGTCGGCATCATAGCCGAACCGTTTGAGCACGGTCGCTACGAAGGATACGGTAGCCTTGGTATTGCAAAAAATAATAGCTCCGGTCGGGTTCTCGATTTCGATGATTCGCACCAGGCAGCGTTCCTTTTCCATCCCCGGCACGACGTAGAAAACATGTTCCGTCTCGGCCACGTGAACGTGATCGCGACTGAGACTCAGAAAGTCCGGCTGGCGCAAGAACTCTCCGGCTAACCTCAGGACGTGGGCGGGGAAAGTAGCGGAAAACATGTAGGCGTTAATCCGGCGTCGCGGCAGATGACGCTGAATCTGTTTCATGTCGGGGTAGAAGCCCATCGACATCATCCGGTCGGCCTCGTCGAAAACCAGTATCTTCAGTTTGTCCAGAGTCAGCGTTCGTCTCAGGAGATGATCGAGAATACGTCCCGGCGTGCCCACGACAATCTGGGCGCCGGAGCGGAAGGCGTCAAGTTGTGGTCCATAACCGACACCGCCATACACTGCGATAACGCGCGCTCCGGTGTGGCCGGCCAGAACGCTCGCGTCGGTTGCCACCTGTTTGGCCAGTTCGCGGGTAGGTACCAGTATCAAAGCCTGACCGGTGGGGCCGGAGGTATCGATACGTTCCAGGATCGGCAGTATGAAAGCACCGGTCTTGCCACTGCCGGTGCGCGACTGAACGATCAAATCACGCCTGGCCAGCAAGTATGGAATCGTCTTGGTCTGGACCGGCATCAACTCCGACCAGCCGGCGTGTGCCGCCGCCTCACGCATCAACGGCGAAAGGGATGTCATCGAAGTCTGAGGAAGGGCGTCACTCGGTTCAACCGGAACATCCTCTACCTTGGGCCCGTGCGTGCGTGCTTGGTTTGGATTGTCGTCCGGTGCGTTGTCTTTGTCTGTTTTGTCTACTGCCACATTAAGTAATCAAGTTTGGGTTTCTCATCGCCACCCGCTTAGTTTACGGACATACGTTTTCTAAGATATAGCCAAGAAGCCGCCGTGTACAGCGGTAATTCGAGTTTTCCTGTAATCGGATGGGCGGGCGCCGGCAGCCGAAACTAGCCCGGCAATCTGCTGTTCAATGATTATCCCTCGCATCTGAGCGTTTGGGAAATGATTTGTGTAGCTTTGCTGGTTGACATCAGGTAGTCACGTCCCCTAATTCAATGGCAGAACCTAATCTTTACCGGTTGACAGGTACCATGCGCAGGCCTCACATACGGCCTTTATGCCGGAAGGTGTTGATCGTGATGTTAACGTTGCCTCGCGCCATAACATACGCTCTGGTGGCGGCAGCATTGTCCGGTGCGGCAGTGCATCCCGAGTCGGTTACGACTGAACCGTATCCATTCCATCGATTGGTCACGTCCGGTGGGATCAAGCTGTATCAGAAGCTGGTCAGTCCGGCCCGTGGCTCGTCGTGTCCAATGCATCCGCGTTGTTCAGAGTACAGTCGTCTTGCCTTCCGGAATCGTAACCCTCTTCAAGCGTATCTGATGACCGCCGACCGTCTCCTGCGGTGCGGTCACGATCTTGATCAGTATTCGCCTACGGTTGTCAACGGCTACCTCAGGTACAGCGATCCGGTTGACGAGGAACAATCGACAGGGGGCGCCTTCAGCACCGGGCGCAGCAGCGATAATCAGATCGTTGAAGAGGAAGTGTCCCAGGGCGCGGTATCGTCGGTCGGTGAGGGATATCCTGATTCAACTCAGCCCGACGAGTTACTTTTTCGGTTCGCCATCCAGCTTCACAACGACGGCGAACATGATCGCGCCATAACTGAGTACCGGCGACTGATGGCGTACTACCCCAACTCACCGTATCGTCTGCAAGCCGAGCCG
>DAOVOW010000158.1 GCA_030629485.1 bacterium | reverse complement strand
CTTGTCGGCGGTCGACACCCTGAGGTGCGCCTGTCGATATGCGTCTTTCCGGTTTTCCAACAGGTTGGCGATCCTTCTTAGTTTGGCCTGTCGCATCGTTTCACCCGCCGCCGGTCGGCCATCGAGCAAAGGACGATCGCTCAGGTGTCGCAGTCGGCGATACAGTTCACGCACCGGGCAACTCAGGTAAACAACCACGCCGCTCTTCTTGATCAGAGCACGGTTGGTGCGATGGCTGAAAGCACCGCCGCCGAGTGCGATAACTCTACGTTGCGACCGGCTCACCAATTGCCGAATTGTCTCGGACTCCAGAGCACGGAATTTCGCCTCGCCGTCCTCGCGGAATATCTCGGATATCTTTCGTGCCGTCCGTTGCTCAATCATTGCATCGGTGTCGTAAAAGCGCGCCTTGAGTCTCCCGGCGAGTCGCGGCCCGATTGTTGACTTGCCGCAGCCCGAAAACCCGATCAGAAATACAATCGTCGACCTTGCCACAGTCTGTATCCTTATTCTCTCTCTGTCATCTCCTGAACGATTCAGCAGCCGAAAACATCCTTGTAAATCGGCTCAAAAGGCAGCTTAGTACCGGTCCAGATATGGAAAGATCGTAATGCCTGTCCCACCAGCATGGCCGAGCCGTCAATGGCGACAACTTCCGCCTCCTGCGCTGCCGCCACCAGCTTGTTGTCCGGGTTGTAAC
The DNA here is from genome assembly GCA_030629485.1 of bacterium. GTDB lineage: Bacteria > Zixibacteria > MSB-5A5 > GN15 > FEB-12 > JAJRTA01. The sequence continues at coordinate 4,912 of DAOVOW010000158.1, read as the reverse complement.
TCAAGTCATAGTAGATGCGCATAGCCGACCAATCCAGCCAGGTCGGAAGAGGTGACTCATCGGGATGGTTGAAACCACCGAGAGGTGTACAATTCACAACGATGTCCCAGGTGTCACACTTTGGCGGCTTACCGGTACCGGTCCGGTGCGTGTTGATTTCGATATTCGGCAGTTGCCCGGACAGCGACTTCTTGAACGAATGCAGCCGCTCGCTGTCACGCCCTATTACGGTGCAACCCTTGATCTCGTAGTCCGTGTACAGAGCATACACAACAGCCCGAGCACCGCCTCCACAACCCAGGATAAGGGCGGTGCCATTCTTCAAAGGTTCATAGTGAGGCCGTAGTGGCAGAGAGAATCCGTAACAGTCGGTGTTGAATCCGCACCGACGGTCACCATCCAGATGAACCGAATTTACGGCCTGAAGAGCCTGGGCTACCGGATCCAGATCGTTAAGGAACGGAACCACTTCTTTCTTATACGGTATCGTCACCGAGAGGCCTTGCACTCCGGACGAAGCCAGCTTCTGGAAGTCATCGGCAAACTGCTCGGGCCGAATGTCGAATAGTTCGAAGCGCCCGGTTATTTTGAGGTGGTCGAAAACAGCATCAAAAATCTCTGAGGATTTCGAATAGGCCACGTTGTGGCCCACAAGTCCGAAATGATATTGACCGGTCATACTCTTATCTGATCAAGCAACTCGTAGAAGTTGGGGCAACTAACCGCCACCACTTCATCATCGTCGATCGACGACGGACCGTAAAGAAACATTGCCGCGATTGAAAATGCCATGGCAATTCTGTGATCGCCGAAACTTTCAAAGTCAACTCCGTTGAGTTCCTTGCCACCCTCAATGGCCAGGCCGTCCTCAAGAAGTCCGCATTTGATCCCCATCTTCTTCAGATTCTCGGAAATGGCCACCAGGCGGTCGGACTCCTTCACGCGCAGTTCGGAGGCGTCACGTATGATGGTCGTGCCCGATGCAAAGGCAGCCATCACCGCCACCATCGGGATTTCGTCGATCAACCCAACTGTAGTCTCTCCGGAAATCTTGCGCGGCTTCAGCGGGGCACCGGTGACGGTGACATCAGCGCGGGGTTCACCCGAGACGACGGCGCGGTTTTGGATCTGCACGCTGCAGCCGATCGCCCTGAGATGATCGATCATGGCTGTGCGGGTGGGGTTGAGACCAACGTTTTCCGTCGTAAGAGATCGACCGGAGATCGCCGCCGCACCCCAGAAGAAAACGGCCGTTGAGATATCGCCGGGAATGTCGACCAGACCGCCGTTGACGGTCGCCTTGCGATCAAGGGTGATCTCGCGTTTGAACGGTTCCGGACGCTCCATGCGCCGCTTTCGCGGGTCGTTCGGATCGGTCACGGCCACCGCCTTGATATTCCTCACCGTGAGACCCTCGCCGAGTTGCCGTAGCATGATCTCGGTGTGATCACGCGTGATAATATCTTCGCGCACAACCACGGCGCATGAGGACGCCAGCCCGGCCAGCAGCAGCGCCGATTTGACCTGGGCCGACGCGACCGGAAGACGATACTCGAGCGATGACAACTGTCGGCCACGGATTCGCAGCGGTAAGCAGTTATTGTCGGCGAATATCTCCGCCCCCATGCTCTCAAGCGGGTCGATGACACGCTTCATCGGACGCTTACTCAGGGACTCATCGCCGGTAAGAGTGACTTCAACAGAGGAACCAGCCAGGATACCCGACAACAATCGGGCCGTCGTGCCGGAGTTGCCGCAATCGATAACCGTAGCAGCATCGACATTCAACCGCTCCGGTGGGGTGAGCAGGAGTTCATCATCATGGCGATCGACCTGCACCCCAAGTGCCTCGGCTGCCTTGAGTGATCTTTGACAATCGGCACTGTCGGGGAAATTGCGTATTGTGATCGGACCCTTGGAGAGTATGGAGAACAAGGCGGCGCGATGAGCGATCGATTTGTCTCCGGGAAGTCGGATGGATCCGCCGATTTTGCGGGCCGGCTTCAGAATCCGCTTCATTCGCAAGTCCTGCCTAACACCGAAGCAATGGCTCGTATTTCCTTCATTAGTCCGTCAAAGTTGTCCGGTGTCAATGACTGTGGTCCGTCGGACAGCGCGTTAGCGGGGTCGTGATGAACTTCAATCAGCAACCCGTCGGCGCCGACGGCGATGGCGGCCCGAGACAGCGGCAACACCTTGTGCACTATACCGGTGCCATGACTGGGGTCGACGATGATCGGCAGATGGCTGGTCCGTTTGACATACGGTACCGACGACAGATCGAGGGTGTTGCGAGTATGGTCGGCGAACGTACGTACGCCGCGCTCGCACAGAATGACCTGATGGTTGCCCTCGTTCATGACATACTCCGCCGCCATAAGAAACTCTTCCAGCGTGGCCGCCATCCCACGTTTGAGTAAAACTGGCTTTTGCTGACGGCCGGCCTTTTTCAGCAATGAGTAGTTCTGCATATTGCGCGCCCCTATCTGTACGATATCGGTGTAGTGCGATACCAGGTCGAGCACCTCGGTGTCGATAGCCTCGGTGATAATCGCCAGCCCGAACTTCTCGCGCACTTCGGCCAGTATCTTGAGCCCTTCTTCCTCCAGTCCCTGAAAACTGTACGGCGAGGTGCGCGGCTTGTAAGCGCCGCCCCGAAAGATTCGCGCCCCGGACTTGGCCACACGCTCGGCGATAATCATACATTGATCCCGACTTTCGACGGCGCACGGTCCCGCCATCGTGACCAGGTTCTTGCCGCCTACCGCAATACCGTTGACATCGATCACGCTGTCCTCGGGGTAAAACTCGCGACTGACCAGCTTGAACGGCTTGGTAACATGGATTATCTCTTTGACGCCCTCAAGGGCCAGGATATGATCGGCGTCGATTTGCTGCTTGTTGCCGGTCACGCCGATGGCCGTGCGCAAGGCGCCGGGCATCGGGTGCGCCTTCAGTCCCGCCTTCTCGATCTCATGACATATCTTTTCCACCATCTCACGGGTGGCGTTCTTATCCATTACAACCAACATCTATGACTCCTGACGCATAAGTGCACTTTCTCAAAAGTACTGGTATTCTGTTCCAAGACTACCCTGGCACAATCTCGTTCTTGTACCCGACGGGTCTTCATACCCGACAGGAAACCGGGGACTCACGAGTGTCACATTTCCTCCGGAGCTTCCATCCCCAGCAAGTACAGACCTTCGCACAACACTGTCCGCACTGATTTTACCAACGCCATGCGCGCGGCGGACAGCGCCGCGTTATCTGAAATGATCTTATCGATCCGGCCATTCTCATTCTTCCGCTGGTAGAACTTGTTAAACGCCGCAGCCAAACGCAACAGATAGGCGGCGATCACGTGCGGGTCGTACGTGCGCGCGGCGTCCTCCACTGCTGCCGGAAAGTCCGCCAGCAGTTCGATGACACGGCGTTCTTCCACGTTTTCAAGAAGGGCGACGTCGATCTTTGAAGTTATGTCCTTGCCGTAGTTGCGCAAGAGGGAGCAAAGTCGCGCATGGGTATACTGCAAGTACGGGCCGGTCTCACCCTCGAAACTCAGTACCTCATCCCAATCGAAATTGACGTCCTTGTGGCGTCGTACTGAGAACTGCGAAAAGATGACCGCGCCGACACCGATCTTGTGGGCGGTGGCGTCGATCGCGTCAAGCGAAGGGTTCTTCTCAAGAATTTTCTCACGCGCCAGGGCAACCGCGCGATCAATCACGTCCTCAAGGAAGATCACCTTTCCCGCCCGCGTCGCCATCGTCTCCCCTTCAAAAAGAACCCATCCAAAATCGATATGCTTCGCTCGTCCGGTCATGCGGTCGGCCTCGGGGACACTCTCTGCTTCTTCCAGCATCGATATGACTTTGAAAGCCTGCTTGAAGTAATCCGACTGCGCTGTCCCCACAACATATAGCGACTCATAAAAGTGATAGGTCTCCCAACGATAAATCAGACCGGCCAAATCGCGGGTAGCATAGAGCGTGGCGCCGTCACCCTTCTTCAGCATACAGGGCGGCAGATTCGGATCATCAAGCGCCACCACCAGCGCACCATTGGATACTTCCGTCAGACCGACCTTTTGTAATCGTTCGATAAGAGGCTCCATCTTGTCATTCAGAAACGACTCGCCGGTGATGATATCGAACTCCATGCCCAGCATATCATGGATGCGATCAAGCTCGGCCAGCGAAATCGCTTTCAGTTGCTCCCACAGCTGCACCGCTTCGGCGTCGCCATCCTCGAGTTGCTTGAAAGCCTGACGCGCCTCATCATCCAGAGTGGGGTCCTTTTTTGCCTCGTCGTGAAAACGAACATACAACTCCAGAAGCTGCTTCACCGCATCTTTCTCGAGGTTGACTTTTTCGCCCCACATTCGGTAGGCCACAATCATCTTGCCGAACTGAGTTCCCCAGTCGCCAAGGTAGTTGATCCCGATGACGTCAAAACCGAGCTTCTTGTACACCCTCCGAAGCGAATTGCCGATGATGGTCGAGCGCAGATGCCCCACACCGTACGGTTTGGCAATGTTGGCCGAACAGTACTCAATCAGGTACTTGCGGTTTTGCCCGAAGTCGGAATCGCCGTAACGGGACTCGAGCGACAGAACATCGCCGAGTGTTCGGGACGCTAACTCCGACGGATCCACACGCACATTTATGAAGCCACTGACGGCGGCGGTGGCACAGTCGGCATTATCGCCCAGCAACCGGTTGGTTTCTGCCGCCACCCTGCCAGCGATATCGGGAGGTTTCCCACCCAGGAGTCTTGAAAAGCGGAATACCGGGAGGGCAAACCGTCCCATCGACGGGTCTTTCGGTTTTTCCAAGTGCTCAAGAATAAACCGAGCATCAAAGACTTCCTTCTCCCCCGTCGCGGCGTACGCCTCCGGGTAAAGCGCCCT
>DAOVOW010000337.1 GCA_030629485.1 bacterium | reverse complement strand
TGGCTCCCACCACGTTCTTCTCGATGATTTCCACCGGGGCCGGCAGGGCGCCCGCTTTGAGCACGATCTCCATGTTGCGAGCGTCCTTAATCGCGGCCGTAGAACCCAGTGTGATTTGACCGCTCCGCCGGATCTTGGAATTAATGAACGGCGCTGACTCGACCTTGTCGTCCAGTACGATGGCCAGGGGCTTGTCGATGTTGGCGCCGGTCAATTGAGCAAAGCGGGCAGCACCGTCACCGGCAAGGCTGAAATTAACCACGAAGCCACCCATCTGGTCACGGCTAAGAGCGATGTTCTCAAGGAACTTACCCAGGAATTGTACCTTCCGCTTTATCAGGTAGAGAAAATACACTTCGCGGTTGTTGCGTATCTCCGAGCGCGTCGACCAGGACCATTGAACGTCGATAGGCATTAACTGAGCCACGCGCGGCAGATTCAACCAACGATCCACTTTCTCCCGATCGCGCCTGTTCACGGCAAACTTCGGCCACGATGCTCCGGTGTTGCTGTTAAAATGGGCCACCTCGAGGCGGGACGTGAGCGGGTAATCGCCCTCGTCAAGTTCACCGGTCTCGTCGAAAGCAAACAGGTCTGTGGTGTCCACCGTTGTCGAGTCCTCTCCCAGCAGATCCGCAATGACATCCTCTCCACCCGTTTCAGTCGTAGCGTCGGATGACGCCATTTCAGGCGATTCGTCGGCCAGGCTGTCGATGTCGGCGGTCTCGTCGCGCTTGCTTCTCTCATGCTCAGCAATTACTGAATCCATCCGGGTGAGAAGGAGGTTGGCGTTTTCAGCCGTTTCCATCAGTTTGAACTGCAATAACGCCGTCTGACCAATCAGTTCTTCCGCACGCGCGGCGTCGGTGTAACCGGGGAGGTCGACGATAATGCGATCATTACCCTGCTTGACGATAGTCGGTTCGGCCACACCCAGACCATCAACACGGTTGCGGATAATCTGCATGGCGCGGTCGACAGCATCCCCTCGGGCGCCCTGGTCAATCTCCTCCAGCTTGACGCGAAGTACCACATGGATGCCACCCTGAAGGTCAAGACCCAGATGGATAGCATCCTGCTGTATCTTCAGCAGCCCGCCGGGATCGTCTTCCTGCATTTGGGCCTGCGCTTCGTCGCTCATGGTCCACAGCTTGACAGTGTCCCAGAAAGCTATACAAGCCAGGATGACCATCACTATGGTGACGCCGATGCGCCAGTTCTGTTTTGACATACACAGTCCTTTCGAAGCTATCAATTATTCTATTTGTTGTCGGTAACAGGTGGATCGTCCGACGCCGGACTTTCGGCAGGACGCAAACGGAGCTAACTGGTGCCTGATGGTCGGGCGCCGACCAGAGTGAACTGCCGCCCCAGATCGGAATCGATCGAAGAGGTCGTCGTACACAACAAACCAGTGGTATTCTGATGGGAGAAAGAGACCCAGGAACCGTTCCGACCGGCGACATACAGCCGGGAGCGCCCGTTGCCATTGTCACTCTTGAGACCGACCGGAACCTGTAAGCAGGCGGTTGATTCGTCAATCGGCTTTCCACTGCCGGCCATGTTCTCAGGCAAAACATCAGGTCTGGGCGGATCGACGGCCGTTAGTTCAAGGTTGGATTCAGTCGGTATCGCTCCCAGCGGACCATACGCAACCGCCAAACGATCAGCGGTGGCCGCCAGGGCCAGCACGAAAAACAGGGCCAGGAGCGTCTTGCAACGGCAAGCCCGAGCTATATGTCTGGTCAGTTCATTCATATTAAAGTCGGGCGAATATAACATTTCTCACAATTATGTCAACGCTATTTTACACTGGGGGTTGACTTGCCCCGTCAGCGTCGATAATATTGCATCTTATCGTAAGAAAGGACAATGGACTTGACCTCAAACCACTAGTTTCACAGGAGATGGCTATGAGACAAGACAGGACGAATCTGTTATCAAAAGCGGCTGTGATCTTCATCATCCTGGCAACATGTCTGGCCGGCACCATTTGGGGGGCCGGGACCACCTATCAACTCGATAACGGGATGGAGGTAATTCTCAAGGAAACTCATGCTTCCCCCATGGTCGCCGGGATGGTTTTTGTCAAATCCGGGAGTAAATACGAGTCCCGCTTTGAGAATGGAATCACTCATTTCCTGGAGCATCTGCTGTTTAACGGCACGGTCAATCGGAGTCGCGAGGAAATCGACGGCTCGATACGCGATCTCGGCGGTTACCTCAACGCTTTTACCCGCAAGGATCTGACCTCCTATTTCGTTCTCATGCCGAAACAGCACATTGATTACGGTCTGGTCACCATGGCCGACATGCTGTTCAATTCCACCATACCTGAAAATGAGTTGCTCAAGGAACGTCAGGTGGTTATCGAGGAGATCAAGCGTTCCGCCGACTCACCCGGCTGGGCTGCCGAGAAGTTCTTCACTGAGAAAGCCTTCGCCGGCACCAACTACGACCGGCCGGTGTTGGGCTACCAGTCGTTCGTCGAGAACATCCCGCGCGCAGCCATCATCGACTACTGGAAAAGATACTATCGACCAGACAACATGGTGCTGCTTATCATAGGCGACTTTGAGACGGCCACAATGAAAAATACGATCGCCACGATCTACGGAAGCATCAAATCGGGCGACCCCAAGCCCGCTCCAACCAGCGACGACATCCAGACGAACATCGAGGGGCAGCAGATTTTCGATACGGTGGCCGATGTCAGTTCGACCTACATCAATTTCTCTTTCGCCGCGCCACACTTCAATGATAGTTCCTATCTGCCGTTCGACTTGTTGGTTCAATACTACGGCATGGAAGGAGCCTCGCCGTTGTTGCAGGAACTGACCGAAGGGGCCGCACCACTGGCCACCGAGGTCGGTATCTATCTCAATACAAAAAGTGAGTTCTCCCGCCTGGAGTTGTTTATTATCACCGAGAAGCCTGAGAATGTCGATACTATCCTGGCTGTCGTGCCGCGATTGTTGAAACAAGCGAGCGGACACGTAGCCGAAGATGAGACTATCGCCGGCATAATCACCAGCGTGAAATGCCATGAGATCTACAACTCCGAAAAACTCCACTATCTCGGCTTCATGATCGCCCCAATGCTGATGACGGCCGGGTGGGACTTCGTGGAGAATTACGGCACCCTGCTTTCACAGATCAGTTGGGACCAGGCTCGGCAGGCGGCGGCCGAGTGGCTGGATGACCCGAATTACATCGCCACCGTCGTGCGGCCACGCACCGATTCGACGCAGACGCCCTTTGTACCGGAAGGTCTGACGGCGGAGGAAGTGATCGGCTTTTTCAGCGAGGCATCGTTCCCCGAGCACGGTCTCAAGGCGGGGGCGGCTTTGACCTACCCCCAGCCGGACTCGGTCAAGCTGGAGCTGTCCGACCCGGCCAAGTATCACCGCGTGGTG
>DAOVOW010000377.1 GCA_030629485.1 bacterium | reverse complement strand
CTACAGTCTGTTCATCTCACCGATGATTCGCAGCCCCTCCAGCGTCAGATGTGGCTCCACTTGCCGGATGTGTCGTGAATGAACCTCAAAGCCTGCCGCCAGGCCGCCGGTGGCGATGATCTTCGGATCAACAGCGTCCGTTTCCTCGATGATCTTGTCGATGATATGATCCACCTGCCCCACCGTACCGTGGAACAGTCCGGACTGTAGCGCACCCCCGGTGTCACGTCCGACCACGCGCTCCGGTTGTTCGATCCGCACCTCGTGCAAACGGGCCGCCCGCCGGGCCAGTTGCGCCATCGAGGTCTCCGGTCCGGCCGAGATGATGCCGCCGATATAAGCGCCGTCGGAGTTGACAACATCAAAGGTGGTGGCGGTACCGAAATCGACCACAATCAGAGGCCCCCCAAAACGAGTAAAGGCGGCCACGGCGTTAGCGATCCGATCGGCCCCCGCCTGGTCGGGTTGGTCGATGTCGATTGTCACCGGCAGCTTCACGTGGGCTGTCACCACCAACGGTTCACACTCAAGATACTGCTGAGCGGTCTCTTCAAAAGCGCTGGTGAGGTGAGGCACCACCGAGCCGATAACAACCTGCCCGATTTCCTCGACGGTGAAGCCCATTCGATTGAGAAACCCGGTAACCAACAGGCCTGCTTCGTCAGACGTGAGACTGCTGCGCGTGGACAAGCGCACGCTGCCGACCAACTCTTCGCCTGAGTATACACCGATGACGATATTGGTGTTGCCGATGTCGATGACAAGAATCATGCCGCCAATATAGGGAACCGCCCAGCGATGTCAACATCGTCGCCGGTAGTCTAATCACTTGCAGCCGCGCACAAGCGATCAACCGACACGACCGGAATGAGGACCGAAGCCGCGAGCGAGGTCGAGGTTGATTTTCTCGGCCTGTTTTTTCATCATAGAGCTACCCGCAAAACCAGCCGACACTATAGAGACGGACGACAAAAACAGCTAAAAAGGTAGCCCGCTCTGACCAAACCGATGACATACTGTGCCCTGATTACTGTCCTGTTGATCCTCACCGGCTGTGGTCGCAAAATGACTACCGTGAAAGCCGGCCTGGTCGATCAGGACAGCTCGACCGCTGCATTACCGGTGTCATCCTCCGATGAATGCTTTGACAACGGACTCAGTCTCTTCCGCGCCGGACAGGATGAGGCGGCGGCGCGGTTTTTCGCTCAGGCCGTAGAGGCCGACTCAACTAACTGGAAGGCCCACTACTACCTCGGCCTCGTGTATAAGAAACGTCTCACCCAGACGGCGGCTATGGCGTCGCTTCATACTGCGCTCACCCATGCTCCGGAACATAAGAAAGATCGTAGCCTGATTTATCTGGCTCTTGGTGAACTGTGGGAACAGCAGGGAGATTTTTCTCGGGCCCAACTTAATTACCGCACGGCGCTGAATCTTTATCCCGGCTCCACCCGCGCCCTGGCCGGGCTGAGCCGAGTCGAACGACTGTCGCAACGAATCGAAAAATAGATTTTCCAACGGGCCGAAGGCCCTATATTGGCTTCATGAAACGACACATCCCCACCTACCATCTCGGCGACGACTTCCGCGAAAGGTTGGACAGCTTCACTAACCGTGTGCTATCGGAAGGATATGAATATTTCTCGAAGGAATTTGCCCGGATCGATGGCTATCTCGAAAAGGCGCACCGTGCTGGTAGCAGCGAATCGCTTCGCCGCACTGACAAGGCTGTCTACCTGATGGAACTGCTGGCCTTCAAGATACAGGACGAACTCGACCGGGACGCTTTCAACCGGGCCGGGAAAACATTGATTGTGATGCCTGACTGTCTGTCGCTGCACAACCCCGACTGCGAGAAGGTCGAAACGGCGTACGGTGACGTCTGCAAACGTTGTGTCGAGTGCTGCCAGGCGTACGGAATCGGCGATTTGGCGGCGCGTTATCGCTGCAAGATTATCTTCTCAAAGCGCAAACTGACCAAGCAGCTCGAACACTATCAGGAAACCATGGGTGACCTCGGCGTGATCGGCATCGCCTGTATCAAGATGCTTGCTGAGGGGATGCGAACCGCTGCCGAGGTTGGTATCCCGGCCCGGGGAGTGCTGTTGAATTTCAGCGGATGTGAGCACTGGAACGACCAACCGTGCGCTTCGGAATTCTCGATCAGATGGCTTGAGGATATCCTGGAGGAAAAGTATGGGCCGCGACCTGCGAAGACTAACGGCTGACGACTACGATGACATCATCCGCATCTGGGCCGACGCCGGACTGCCATACAAACCACAAGGGCGGGACAGCCGTGAACGAGTGGTGCGGGAAATCGAACGCGAGGACACAGCCTTTTTCGGCCTCTTCGAAAACGGTCGGATGTTAGCCGTCGGACTGGCTGCCTACGATGGTCGCAAGGGATGGATCAACCGGGTGGCGGTCGACCCGGATCGTCGTGGCGAGGGGTTTGGCGGCGAAATCATCACCGCCTGCGAACGATTTCTCTATGATTGCGGCGCTGAAGTAATCGCGTGCTTGATTGAAGAGATGAATTCTCCTTCTATCAGTTTATTTCAGAAACACGGTTATAGCTGCATGAAGGAGATCCTCTACTTCTCGAAGCGGGATTCGGATGACGTGTAGGGGGGCGGGTGCTCCGCTCAGTCATTCCCGCGCAGGCGGGAATCCATCATCTACTTCAACCTTCGAGTTCGCTCCGGATGATGTTGGTGAGGTGACTCAGTAAGTGATTGACATCTGACGGATAGTACCCTAGTGTCAGGTCAAGTGCCAAAACAAAGAACAAGGAAAAGAATATGCGCAGGTTCATACCGGACTACGGCACGCTGAGAGCAATGGTAAGACTTCTGCAGAACTTCAGCCGTTACGAGCGCGATCGGCTCTTTCTTCAGACAAAAGACCCTTTGAGGCTATCGCCTCATCAACTCCAGGCTCTCTACATCATTTGGACCAAACCGGAAGCTCAGGACGAACTACTCAATCGTGCGTTGTCTTTTCTAAGTTCAAAGGTATACAGATCCGCCACCTATTTGAATCAGTATGACAAGAAGTGGATCGTAGAAAT
>DAOVOW010000383.1 GCA_030629485.1 bacterium | reverse complement strand
GGTGACGGACTTGGCTGCGGCGGGTCGGTCATTAGATAATCGACAAGCGCCCGCGCATCGGCGTGTTTCATGGCCCAGAGATGAAAGGAGAACAGGCAGGTCCGCGATTCATCGTGCCGGCAAAGAAGTCCACACGGCAAACCGTCAAACTCCGAGGTCTCAGGGTAAAGGCTGCCATAGCTGTAGATGACCTCAGCCCGGTCCGACGGCGCCAAAGCCGGCGTGAAAGGCAAACAGTAGCGGGTGTCAAAAAGGCTGTTCATCAGTTGCTTGAGACAGTTGCGGGTGGTATCGAAGGTCAACTCCGGCGGGCCGGAGAGGTTGGGCACGGCATGGTTGAACCCCGCGAGGCTGTCCGGAGTGCCGTAGGTCGTATAGCTCCCGTTGAAAGTCCGCAGCATCAATGAATCCAGGTTGAAATAGCGCGCTTCAAAAGAACTGGGATCGTAAGTGACAGTACTCAATGCTGAATTGAGCGTGATTTGATTATCGCCGGGCGGGATGCCAAAGTAGGCCAGGTGGCGTCCAGCATCGATCAGGCGAGTCAATAGTTTGTATTGTGGCTCGGTGTCGGAACTTAGGATCTTCGGCGCGGGATACTCCTCCACCATCACCAGCTTGAAAGCAGCCAGATCCTCCCAGTTGGTGCAGTAACCGGTAGAACAGTACAGCGGAACCAGGTTGGTGTCGGTCCAACTGTAGAGTTCATAGTCGTAACCTGACAGGATACTGTCATAGAAGGCTGCGATCGAATCCACATAGACAAAGTCCGACTGAGTACCGGTGGAGCCGAGAATGACAACGATGTCATGTTCGGGGGGTTGAATCAACTCGGCTCTTACTAAACCCGAGAATTCCGACTCGAATCCGGGCAGCAGTACCGCCGAAACCCAGTAGTACGCTCCCGCCACAGGATCTCTGTCGTAGTATTCTGTAGCAGTTGATTCGACCGAATCGTAGGCCTGCATCTGATAGAGGCAATAAGTGAAGCCGTAGTAATCTCGGCAGACCGCAGGGTGATAAGGTATATCAGCAGAGTCGGATGATATGAAAGCGCCGTATCGACTGAACGCCTCCATGCTGTCAGTGGTCCGGTATATCTTGTAGTACGAAATGTCGTCACCATCGACCGGTTCCCAGTTGAGTCTTGTAGTAGCATCACCCTCGTTGAAGAACGAAAACTCCCGGCAAAGTCGAACCGGTTCGACTTGCAGAGCCTCGTTTACGTTCCCGATCAGCAATGGGGGCGACATCTCCCCCTCAGCGTGGCTCAGGACATGATTTATTCGCGCCAGATACAGCCGCCCGATATCCAGCCCAGTGATGAAACCGATGGACTCGTCAGCAGGGAAATAGCGTGCGTCCTGGGCGGTGTTCAGATACAACCGAGAGCCGTCGGAGATCCGGGCGGTCCCGAAGAAATCGTCTGCAGGCTCCAATTCGATTCGATACGCTGCCACCTCCGGAAAGACCCAGGGATCCCATCGGAAGAAAGCAGTGTCGGCCGACATCCGAACCAACTCGAACCCGGTGGGTGGCAGGCTCGAATCCAGCAGTTCGTCGGCAAGAATGGAAGCCCGCTCAGCCGTCGATCTCAGTATCTCGAAGTTAAGGTTATCGTAGAAGTCTTCCCAGTAACCATATGACAGATTCAGACTGTTTCCCGGATCGGTATGGACGAACTCGGCGCCGAACAATGCAAACACCGCTCGCATGGACTCGCCCGGCAGCAGGTCGAAGGGGCCGAGCGACATAGTCGCCCGGCAGTCGCGGCCTCGCGCTACGTCTTCGGCCAAAGCAGGATCAGGATACAGCCAGACGGGATCGGCGCTATCGATCAGCGGCGTCATGACCTGATCATAATCCCATTCCCGGTGACTCAGCAGATAGTACCGACCCAAATCGGTGGATGGTGGTCCCAGCGTACCGCCATGAAACTCGCGGAATGGATCATCAGGTGTGCCGCGCCGGCGAGGGGCAAAGCCGGCTTGATATCCGCTGACCCACCAGTTGAAGTTAGTGTCGGTCACTGGCGGATAAACGCGAACCGGGCGGAAGGCCATGGCGTCAATTGCACTCAGCGGCGCTTCAAAACGGCCGTTTACAGCATCGCCATTGGCGTCAATGAAGTAACAGGTCCCGATATCCCTTAGCGAGCCGACCAGGTCGTCCTCGGCAACTCTATAGTCATAGCCCATTCCGAAGGCGCCGACGTCACCGTCGATGTAAACACCCAGATAGGCACTCCGGATAGTGTCATCCCCGACGTTGGTAATGGTATAGTCCAGCAACAGAACATTACGATAAGGAGACTCATCGACAGAGTAAGATTTCTGCACGATTTCAAGATTTAGAGGTGTGTGATTCCAGGGGCCGTAACGGAATCCACCGGTGAAGGTATCAACGCAGACGGCTCGGTAGGCCTCCGCACCCACGGTAGTCAGAGGCCGAAGTGAGCGCTGATCGTGGTAGGTAGCGTTGGGAGGGTAGAATTCCTGAATCGGGGAGACGTAATATGTTTCACGTTCGTCATCATAATGCTCCCACCAGCCCTGCGTCAGCGATACCAGGGTGTCGGAGCCGACCAGGCCGCCGATCAGCAGGCGAGCTTCGAAGAGATAGTTTATGCCGCTGCCCCGCGGAAATTCAAATGGCGGCTCTGACCAGCCACCAAGGGTTCCCAAACAGGTAACAGTAGCTCCAAACTTTGAGGTTGCGTGACGTACCTGCCCAGCGGGCCAGATAGTTGAAGACCCTGATGAGTTTGGACCAACAGCCAGGCTGCGTTGGTCTTCTGGTTGCAATCCCGCCTTAGCCGTCAGTTCTGCGCTTACCAGATGGCCAAACGGGATACATGTCATCAATGCAACATAGAGAACAGCTTTCATCAAACCTCCTGGTAATGACAATATACTTGATTATCACAAATAGGCCACACAATTGCGAGCAAGACCTCCTCGCGGGCCAGTTCCATAGACCGCGGCAAGCCGACATATCCGAGACCGATCACACCG
>DAOVOW010000324.1 GCA_030629485.1 bacterium | reverse complement strand
ATATGCGACAGCCCAGAAGGTGTGGAATGTTGTCGTCATTATTGCACAGGAAGAACCACTCATCATCGTTCAGAAGCTGCTTGAACCGAATTACTAAGTAATCGATCCAGGCGTTTTTATGCAGTGCGGGATATCGTTGGTACTGATCGTATTTGTACGCAGAGATCGAATCAGTGACATTACCGATAACGTCGTCTGCCAAATCCGAACTGACCAGGATCGACCTGGTGAATCTCTTCAATATGCTATTGTCAGGAAGCCTCATTGGCGAAGCCGTTCCATAGACTAAGAATTCCAGTTCCAATACTGCATGGTTGCATCTGCACGAGTGTGGTTCCAATAGGTCGTTGAAAAAGTGCTTCGTCATGCCTGGACCCTACCGGATTTGTCATGCCCGCGAAGGCGGGCATCCAGTAAGTCGTTGATTCAGATGGATTCCCGCCTGCGCGGGAATGACTTGCAACACAAGAAACTGCTTTTCTATCTCTTGTTCCAAGTTTTTCAACAACCTGCTAATAGTACAACTGCCGGTTGTAATCGGGTACTTCCATACCCATTTCGTCGAACACGTTTTGTTCTATCATGTACCTGTAGAACTCAGACTTGAAACCGCGCTGCATGCGAGATTCCTCTTCGTACCAGGCACGATTGACATATTGCAGGATCTGCTTTCCCTCGACCAGATCGCGATAGATCCGCATGTATTCCGGTATGGCCAGGGTGACATCTTCCTTTTCAATCGCCCACTTTCGAGACTCAACGCCAAGTTCGTCGATTTCGCCGTTGTTTTTCATCTTAATACAGCGCTCAATCCGACTCTTGAAGTTCTCCTTGGTGATATGAATCACCGGCGGATTTCCTCGAATGCGATCGAACAGTTCAGTGTGGTAAACCAACACCGGAATCTCCCAGCACATCATCTCCACCCCGAACAGACCGTAGGTCCCCACCCCTACCTGATCGATTGCGTAATCACCATAGGCATATATTTCACGCGCCTTGCCGGGTGTCATCTGACTGACATACAAAACCTCGATAGGCATGCCCTCATCCTGGCATTCCTTGAGAAGTCGCATAAGTATCGCCGAACCTTTCTTGAACTGATTCGACGGGGCGTGCACAAAGTAGGTCTTCTTTGGGTCCCTGGTGACAAGGTTCTTCTCCAAACAGGCTCGCTTGCCTTCCAGGCTCCATTGGGCAGTGTCGGCAAAACCTCGGACCCAGATTCCACGCGGAATGCTTTCGAGACCAATCAACACATCGGCATACAAATTGATCGCCTTGTGAATCTGATACTGCTGCCGTGTGATAGCATACGGTCTTGGTGGTCGATGCCCCAAAAACCGGGCCTGCTGATACATTATCCACTCCATACCACGGGCATCACTGCCCCAGAACGAAAACAGAATCTTCTTTCCTTTTTCACGAAGCTCTTTCAAATCCCGCAGGTCAGGATAGAGTGAGTGCGCGAAATGAAAGTGAAAGATGTCATACTTGTCGATCGCCTCACGCGCAAACTTGTCGATGGCGCGGTTGCGATCTTCCGGCGACATGTTGCTGACGTTCAAGTTGACATCACACTTGTATTGCAACCAGGAATCATAGTAGTTGGCGCTGGTGGCGTCGATGTTTTCACGGCGGAGATAGCGCGTGATACGTTCAATACAACCGGCGACCTCGAATGGCGCGTGCAGCACTTTCTTGTCAGCCAGAGGATCGGAAGGGTCTTTCGTGAGACTGGATGATGACTCCGGCGACGACGAATCGGCCTGCTCGAGTTTTGCTGTAATGGCACTGTCGACGGTCGGTGCGCCACACGACTGCGCCTCGCCGAGGAGCAGTTTCACTTCATCGTTTTCCGGGTACCGGGTTGCTACCATCTCCAGCAGATTCGCAGCGCCGCCCAGATTGTCGGTTGCTTTAAGCAGTTCGCAGAAGTTGAGGACACCGTCGAGATAAAAAGGATCGATGCTCAGGCACTGAGAGAAGTACCGGGCCGCGTGATCAATCCGACTCTCCTGGAAGGCGATCACGCCCAGATTATTGAGCGCCTCTTTGTCCTGGGGGTCATCTTTGACGGCAGTAAGAAAACGGTCTGTGGCTTCGGCAAAGTTGCCCTCAGCAAAGAGTTTCTCACCTTCCGTGGTCAGCTTAGTAGTCAAACGACAGCGACCTCCGTACTATTCCGCGCTTCATGCTACCGCTGGCGACCCACATAGGGCGGTCTGAACCCGGCTTTTGCACTGGTCACCCCGGCTTCTGGTATCGCTTTATCTTAGGGTTGTTCGGTGCCCGGTTCAAGTTTTAACATCCGAAGCCTACCGTGAACCATACGAACCGATCACATTCGCAAAAACCGGTTGCCCGGACGTTCGCCCCGTTCTATCTTGAACCATTAACCGGTTATGACTACTAAACTGCCGATATTTGTGTTTGGCGCCGCGCTTACGATCGTCGGCATCCTCGCCGTGGCTTTCTTTGACGGCATAGCGCAACTGTTCCATTTTATCAGTCCCGATGGTATCATACACCCATCCACCCTGCTCGAACTACGGGTTGTGCTATCCTCGCTCGGCCTGGTCGGGCTTTACCTGTTGTTCAGGGATAACGCCCATCGACACTTGGCAGGGTTGAATCGAGTCGTCAATAACATGTCGCCAGGAGCTTTCCTCTTACGCTTCTTCGCCGTCGGACTGATCCTGCGAGTATTGGTTGTTGCTTTCATGGATATCCCCATGTACATCGACTACCAGGCTTATGACGAACTCGCCTGGGCCTGGGCGCAGATGGGCGGCTACTACAACGGCGAACATCTGACCGGCTACTATCCGGCAGGGTATCCTTTCTTCTTATCGCGCCTCTATCTGCTCTTTGGCCATGCACCGTCGGCCTGCGCCATCGCCAATGTCTTTCTGAGTCTCGCCATAAGCTACCTCAGCTACCTGATTGCACGGCGAGTGTTCGACGAAAAAACGGCTCGCTGGACCGCCCTCATAATGTTGTTCTTCCCAAGTCAGATACTGTTTGTGAATCTGCTGACCTCGGAGATGGTTTTCACACCTCTGTTCCTGCTGGCGATACTAATGACCCTTATCGCCGTTGAACGATTGAGCGGCCGTTGGTGGCTGCTGATCGCCGCCGGCGTTGCTCTCGGACTGGCCACATTAACCAGGGGTTTGACACAGGTTTACTGGCTGCTGTTAATACCGGTGTTTTACATGCGCACACGCTCCGGGAGCAAGACTGCGCGCGACACCATTCTCATGCTGCTCGGCTTTGCGGTCGTGGTCACTCCCTGGATACTGCGTAACCATCATGCTGTCGGTCGCGCCCGCATCAGCACCAACGGCGGGATCAATTTCATGATCGGCAACAACCCGGCCAGCGGTATGGGCTGGATCGAGCCCGACACGGTCGAGTTCAACATCCATGACGCCACCCTTGAAGCCTACATCGACAGCGTCGGCTGGCAGCGCGGCTGGACATACATCAAGGCGCATCCTCTGGGGTTCGTCAAGCGCGGTTTGCTCAAGGTGGGATACCT
>DAOVOW010000229.1 GCA_030629485.1 bacterium | reverse complement strand
GTTCGCAAGGACGAGGTCGCCGCGCTTATGAAATTGTTCTTCCAGCAACTGCGAAACGGCAAGGAGAGAGTAAACTGATGGAGACAAGTGAAGGTCTCGTCAAGAAGTTCAAGCTGATCAGGCTGATGGCAGTACTCATGTTGATCGTAGCGCCGGCTATCTACCTGGTGGTCGCCAACCTGGTGCCCCTCCAACCGAAAAGTGGCGGCGAACATGATATTATGTTCTACATACTCTTGCTGGTAGCGCTGAGCCAGCCGTCAGTGGTGCCGTTGATTGAACGATTCCAAATTGGCAGGTTCCGCCACGAGTACAGCTCCAAGGCCTCACCGGTGGGGTTTCTCACCGTGATGTTCCTGACCAGGTTCGCCGTGATCGAGGCTATCTACATCTGGGGCTTGGTAATTCTGT
This sequence comes from bacterium, assembly GCA_030629485.1. Classification (GTDB taxonomy): domain Bacteria; phylum Zixibacteria; class MSB-5A5; order GN15; family FEB-12; genus JAJRTA01. The sequence goes on along the minus strand of DAOVOW010000229.1, from coordinate 4,146 downwards.
CTGTGACCGGTGACCTTACGCGAGCCCTGCTCTTCTTCCCCATTGGCGCCATCTGGTCGGTTGTGTACTGGCCGCGCAAGAAGAAGATGATACAAATACTCGAACGTCTGGAGACGCTATGAGCCCTTTGTGCGGAACCGGCGAAGTCGGTACGGATGATTCGTTTGAGAGGAGAGGATCGTGACGAACGGTGATAATCGGTTATCCTCGGTGGTTTGGTTGAACCGCATAACGGCATGTACAGTGACGATTATGGCACCGGCTATCTACCTGCGTTTAGCCAACATGCTTCAGGCTCAAGGCAAGTTTCTGAACCACAGTGGCGGGTATGTCGAACTGATGTTCTACGGACTGCTGTTGTACAGCCTGACGTCCCCGCTCATTGCTGGAATAGTCGAAAAGGCTCAAATCGACAAGTATCATAACAAGGGCAAGCCGAAGACGACAGCCGCCAAGATGTTGTTTGATATCTCTGTTGTCAAAATCACCCTGGCCGGTGCCGTGTACTTTTACGGGGCAGTGGTGCTGTTTGTCTCGGGCGACTGGTGGCGGCTGATTCCATTTTATGTCATCGCAGTCCTTTGGTCCGTCATCCACTGGCCGCGCCGAAAGGAAATGAAGCGAACACTCGAACGCCTGGAGACGCTATGAGTTTACTGTCCGGTGACGACAAATACGATCTGCATCACATTCTGGCCAAGTCGTTATACTTCGCGCTAATGGTCAATGTCCTCCTGCCGGCAGCGCTGCTGTACCTGTGTCACTATGCTGCCAACAACTACTTCCCCGAGAACCGCATCGGCGAGTTAGCCAACTCTCTGTTCTATCTCTTCGCGGTGGTAGCCGTTGCTCAGGGGGGTCTGGCCTGGTGGTGGCAGCGGAAGCTCTTCGCCCAACCCATGATTGTTAGTATAGAGTCGTTCGAGGAAGATATGACCGTGGGCCTCCTGCGGGCATCGCGACCGGTCTCGCTGCTGGTAGCGAGTATCTCGGGCTGGGGTTATGTCTATTTTCTACTGACCGGACGTTTTCGTGAAACAGCCGTGCTCGTGTTGTTCTCATTCATAATGTACCAGGTAGTTCGACCGCGTCTGGGATCACTTCAGAAACTGGTGACGCGCCAGAAACAGATGGCCGAAAAGGGACAACTGCTCGGGCGATAGATTCAGGGAAGTAGCCCCGGAGCCCTGCGCTCCTGCCGTTGGTTCTGTGCCAAGTCACCCTTCGCCTCCGCTCAGGGTGACCTTGTGTTGTGGTAGCCGAGTCTTCAGACTCGGCCACAGGCACCCACCTACGCGATCTAACAGGTTGTCAAAAAAGTGATATTTCGGTCATTGCGAGCGACCGAAGACACTCGTGTCGAAGGGAGCGCGGCAATCTCTTACGCCAGGTCTGCCAACGAATCGAGATCGCCGCGACCGACTTATGAAAGCCACTGTGTGGCCGCGGGTCTCGCGATGATGTAGACACCTGCTTTTTCAACACGCCCCTTCGCTCACCAATACTTGCTTCGTGATCAAGTGCAGGCCGCTGATCCCAAGAATCCCAAAGAATGTGCTTGCGCCGCATGGACTGATGTCTACATTATTTCGAGATAGAAGAGTTTAGCAGAGAAGATAGGGTCTCATCGCAAAAGCTGCTCGAGGAATAAGGGGTGAGAAGATGTTGGTATGTGACAAATGCAAAGGCAAGATCAATGAGGGCAGTAAGTTCTGTCCGCATTGTGGTGATCCCGTCACCCAATCGGACAAGCCGGATGCATCTCTGGTAGAATCCCAGGTAGCAAGTGTTGAAATCAAGTTCGGATTCAGCACGTCAGCGAGTTATGAACGGGCCGTCGATATCTGTAAGATTATCCCGACATATGAGCAATCCGGCGAGGGCAAAGGGTCACTGCACTCCATTACGGTGCCTATTACCGAAATTGAACTGATCTTGAACATTTATAAACTCGTGGGTTCATGGAAGTCGTCCAAAATGCTCATCAACGGGCAACCAGCAAGCAAGTCCGCCCTGGTTTATCACGGTGTTGGCTGTTATCGAGAGCGGCAAAAAGCATATGACCGTGATCAATACTGCTTCGGAGAGCGAGAGTATGAACTCAACATCTGGGGCTGCAAGAAACTGAACCTTCCATTGGCACAGTGGGGGGGTGGCTGGCTGGAGTATGGGAAGTTCGATTCGAAAGGTGTTTGGCATTTTGACAAGGATCGTATAAGACATGAGTTACTGCGCAGGATTCACGAAAACGAACTTTGTCCTGTTCTTAACCAACAGAGAGTCCTTCAGACCCTCGACGCTATCCCAAACTCAATTGACCCCAAGCGCGACCCTCGATGGGAGTATCGCACCAGTATCGAAGGTTATGGTGATAGTTATAAGGAAGTCGCAGCGGGCATCAAGCCCGTGCTCAGCGAAGCCAGCTGTTTTGTAATTGGTGAGTTCACGCCGAGTTGGAACGATTTCTCGACCAGCAACGATCAGGATGCAGAAGCCGTTGTCGAGGAGGAGGTTCCTGTTTACGTACAAGAACAGACCGAACCGGCCATAAAGAGAGGCTCGTCGCGCTCCTGCCTAGGAACTGTACTCCTGATAATCTGTGTTTTTCTCATCATATACTACCTCCTCTTCTGAGCTATCCGGTACCCAACCCAGACTGTTGGGCAGGTCTTCAAAGAGACCTGCCGAAGATGGCAGGAGCACAGGGCTCCTGCCCTACAAGACTGATTCCGTCATTGCGAGCCCTGCGGAGCAGGGCGCGGCAATCTCGTTATGGCGTGCGCGGCGTATGTCCACATGCGCCGCGCTTTTGTGCCGGACCCATCAACTCGTCATTCCGGCGAACGCCGGAATCCAGGGAAACAAACGGTTACCTCGCCAGTGCAATAAAGAGCGCAATCAGACCCAGAATGAATGACGTGATCGCGATGTTGAAATCGCGTCTATGACGTAACTCGGATTCGGCCAAGTTGTAATTGGACACCAGCAGTGTCATGGTTGCCTCGTAATGATTGATGCGGTAGATAAGGACATCTTGGTAATGTTGAAAGGTCACTGTACTGGCTGGTCCTTCTGGAATTACGTAATGTGGGTTGGCATGAAATCGAACGGCCTTAGCGTGGTGCTCTAGCCACCTCTTCTGCAGTGTCGCTAACCTCTTCCCAATTGCTTTGAGGTTTCGCATAGACTTGGACCAAAAGACCGCTGGAATACGACGTCTATGCAGGGCATCGTTTATTTTGTTCCATTCGTCAGTGATGGAATTGTAGCCTTCAATGAGAGCTCCGTACTCTTCATTGTCTTTAGGATCCAAAAAGATCTTCATGAGTCATGCCTCCCTATCTCCAGCAGTCATGCGAATTGTGACAGGTCCCGCAGGGCGGGACCTGCACTGCACTTTTGCATGTTTGTACCCCTTACGCCCGCGGGCCGATCATCTTCTCGGGGCGTACTTTTTCGTCGAACTCTTCCTCGGTCAAGAGTCCGAGCGCGACCACGGCTTCCTTCAACGTGGTGCCCTCGGCGTGCGCTTTCTTGGCCACTTTGGCGGCGTTGTCATATCCGATGTGCGGATTCAACGCCGTGACCAACATCAGGGAGTTGGTCAGGTGCTTCTGGACAGCAGCCTCGTTCGGTTCTAGGCCGACCGCGCATTTCTCGTCGAACATCTCGCACGAATCGGCGATCAGTCGAATCGACTGGAGCAGGTTGTAGATCATCACCGGCTTGAAAACGTTCAACTCGAAATTGCCCGACGCGCCGCCGATGTTCACGGCGACATCGTTGCCGATCACCTGCGCGCAGACCATCGTCATCGCCTCGCACTGAGTCGGGTTGACTTTACCCGGCATGATCGACGAACCCGGCTCGTTGGCCGGGAGGTTCAGCTCGCCAACGCCACAGCGCGGGCCCGAGCCGAGCCAGCGGATATCGTTGGCGATTTTCATCAGCGAACAAGCCAGCGTCTTCATGACACCGGATGCCTCCACGATAGCATCATGCGTCGCCAGCGACTCGAACTTGTTGGGCGCGGTCACGAACTTTTTGCCGGTGATTTCGGCGATAGCTGCCGCCGATCGTTCGGCAAACTCCGGATGCGCATTCAGTCCGGTGCCGACGGCCGTACCGCCCAGAGCCAGCGGGTAG
>DAOVOW010000151.1 GCA_030629485.1 bacterium | reverse complement strand
TTTCCATAAGGTCCTACCTCGCTGTTATTCGACTTATTGGATTAGACGGACATGACCCGGTCAAGGTTGCAAATATGTCGCAGATACAAAGAGCAAGCGGTTCAGTTGGGGAAAATTAGTTGTCAGCCTGTCGGCCAAGCTGTTCTTTAGGGCAGCGTTTGACGATACTGATAGAATGAGGCTGGCGTCATCCGGTGGCCGGTAGGTCGAAGCATTATTGTCAGGGAGAGTTGTGGAGAAATCGAACCAGCCTAAGTCGGTCCCGTTGAATCCGAACTCAACTGATAGCATCGAACGTCAACCGCCGCACAACGTCACGGTTGAGATCATCACGGACCTCGAGGCTCTCATCTGTCATTAACCGGCTTGGGACCAATTGGCGTTAGCGGCCCCGCGACCTCTTCCGATGAGTTCTTTCGCCTGGATCATTCCCTACGTGAAATACCGGCTGCACGAGGACGAGCGCTGGACCGTGGTGTTTGCTTTTGACGGCTCCGATCTGGTGGGTGTGCTACCGCTGCTGATTTGTCCTCACCGCGTGCTTGGTATAGACAGCGTGCGATTGCGCACAATGTATGGTCCTCACACCTATTCGGTGGATCTGTTAGCCGATAGCTCGCGGGAGTCGGCAGTAATCACAGCCATCCTGACGGCTTTGGACAAGGTGAACCAACGTTGGCATCATTTGGTGATGCTTAGGTTGTCGTCGACCTCCCCGTTGTTCAAGTTCATTGGAGAGGGACCCAGGTCCGTTCGCCAGTATCACGAAGAGTGCGACTCCGGATCATTCCTTGCGACGGTCGGTGACTTCGATGCTTTCTATAAGACCCTCAGCCGCAACACTCGTCGCGCTCACACCAAGGCGCACCACAAACTCAACCGACTCAACGACGTGAAATTCGTCTTTCTGTCGGCCGGCGACTCAATTGAAGCGAGAATGCAGGATTTCCTCAAAGTCGACGCTGCCAGTTGGAGAGGCAAGGCCGGGTTCGCGATCGATTCCGATCCATCCGTGCTGTCCTTCTATCGGGAGGCAATCCAGCGTCTGGCGCAACTTGGCTGGCTGGAATGGCACTTTATGGAGGTCGACAGCCGGGTGGTGGCAGCCCAACTGGCGGTCAAAATGGGACGTCGTCTGATTATCAAGCGGATAAGCTACGACGAGTCCTGCGCATCGTACGCACCCGGTAACATCCTGTTCGAACAGACTGTCAGGAGAGCCTTCGCCGCGGACGACATCGACGAAATCGACTGCCTCACTGACATGCCCTGGCATGACAAGTGGCTATGCGAAAAACACAGCTACCGCCATCTCTGGATCTATGCCCCAAGATTCTTCCCGTTCGTGACAGGCTACCTCCCCGCCAAGGCGAAAACCTTGTTGCGCCGTATTCCCGGCTTGGTGTCGGCCTATCACTATGCAGGCAAGCTGGCCAGGCGTCTCAGAGACCGAATTGCCTCACAATAAATGTTACCGAAGATGGACAAACGGGGGTGTGTCATGTATCGAGGAGTGTTCCGGAGCCCGACAGAACGCTTTGTCATGCCGGACTTGATCCGGCATCCAGTTCCGGACTTACAGACTGGATACTGGCTTTCGCCAATATGACGGAGACTTCCACCTGTCGCTTCCTTTAGGCGGGGTACAGCGCCGAGTACGGACTGCCTTCCACGATGTACCTCGGTTCGGTCGGGTGACCGGCAGGGGAGAGTTTAGAGATCGAAGATTTTGCCCGGATTGAGAATGTTGTCGGGATCGAATTGCCGTTTGATCTTGCGCATTAGTTCCACCGCCGGGCCGTGCTCAAGTTCGAACAGGTTCTTGTGACCGAGGCCGATACCGTGTTCGCCGGAAATCGTGCCGCCCAGTTCGATGGTCTTGCGAATAATCCGGTCGCTCAGCTTAAGTCCCGCCTGCCATTCCTCGGTGTTCTCGCGTCGGGCCAGGATCAGGGCGTGCAACAAGCCCAGTCCGACATGGCCGAAGGTGTGAATGGTCAAGCCGACCTCACCAGCCGCCTCGTGACAGAACTTAACCATCTCCGGCAGCCGCGAGATAGGGAAGGCGACATCATTTCGTATGATGCCGTGACCCGGTTTGAGATGCTTGACAGCGTCGGTGGCGTAGTGACGAATCTCCCACGGTCGCTGACCATCGGCTAACACCAGCGGAGCGCCGCCCAGTTCAGTGCAGATAGACTCAGCCAGTTCGGCGTTGCTTTCAAGCACAGCTTCCGGGCCGTGGAATTCCAGGAACAGACAGGGGACTTCCTCAAGGCCGTAATCTTTCAACCGATTCAGGGCGTGGATCAAGGCCCGGTCAAGAAACTCCACCGCCGCCAAATCCAATCCATAACGGCACATCTCCGACACCGCTTTGGCTGCCGATATGTCGTCGGCAAACTTGAACGCTGTCTGCCGCCGCGCCTCCGGCAAACCGGCCAGCTTGAGCGTGATGGCCGTTATGATGGCCAGCGTTCCCTCCGAGCCCACTATCAAGTCGACCAGATTGTAGCCGCTGGATCGTTTAGCCGCCCGGGACCCGACCGTCATCCTCTCGCCCGTGCCGGTCACGATCTCCAATTGCAGAATGTACTCGCGGGTGCCGCCGTACTTGACCGAATAGATGCCGCTGGCGTTAGTCGACACCATACCGCCGACGGTGGCGATATCGCCGGAGCCACCGGGAGCGGGGGGGAAGAAGAGCCCCTCGTCCTTCAACTTATTATTGAGGTCATCGTAGATAATGCCCGGCTGCACCGTTACTTGCAGGTCGTCAGGATACAGGGCGATTATGTCGGTGAGGCGGCTAACATCAAGGACAATACCGGTGACATCGGGTATGGTCGAACCCTCTAGGGCACTGCCGGCGCCCCGGGTGGTTATCGGGGTCTGAGTTTCACGACATTCAATCACAATGCGACTGATCTCATCAGCATCAGCCGGCCAGACGACAGCCTGAGGCAACACCGGTTCGAGCGTCGACTCGTCTTTCGACACCACCGCCAACTCATCCGGATGGATCGACATCCGGTCGGGCGGTATGAATTCGCTTAAGCGGGTAATGATATCCACGGTCTATGGACACTCCGTTGGTTTGGTTACAGGCATATCTACGTGCCGTCAGGTGTCTCTGCCTGACGCAGGCAAGCCTGTCTTTCGCGCTTCGCGCGCAGTGTCTCAATCCAATATCCTGAGTCTCACTGCGTATTGAGAATCCCAGAAGTGTCGGGCAGAGACGCCCGACACCACGAGCCCTTGTCACAGCCGCCGCAGTGCCAGAAAGAACGGGTCCCACGGTTCAACAGGGAGCGGTTTCTTCCTGAGCATTTCCAGTTCGGCTTCCTCCATCTGGCGCTTGTCGATGATCGTGACCAGCACGTACTCACTGAACCAGTCATCGTACAGATACCAGTTACCGTCGTCACCTTTCTTGGAACCCCAACTGTTCTCGACCAGCCACTTGACCGGCGTGCCGTCGGATGCCGTGTCGACACCCATCAGCACCATAGCGTGGTTGGGGGAGATGTCCTTGAAGGCTATCCGATCCCTCTTGCTCAGTTTGAAATCCATCCCAAAGGTGCGATTATAGTCGTAGATGCCTTCCATGAAGATACCGGAGTCGCCATAGTTCTGCTTACTGACATCGCATGCGAACCAGACCACCTGTGAGTCCAGGAGCGATTTGGCCGAGTAGTGCTTTAGTCGCTCAATCGGTAAGTTCAGGATTACGAAATCCTCTATCTCAAACATATTGCGGCTCGTCTGGATCTGATAGAGCGTACCGTACTCGCGGGTCGGGTTGTTGCACAGCGCCACGTACTCCGGCAGTTCACCGCCAAAGAACTCTTTATAGAACGAGGCAGGGGTGTACTCGGCCTCGATAATCTCCGGTTTGTCGTCCTTGTCGTCATCCTCATCGCCGTCATCCTCACCGATGTCCAGGTCGGTCGAGTCGGTCTCGTCCTTCTTTTCATCCTTCTTGTCCAGTTCGTAGCGCAGCGTGAACTCGGTCGGGGGTTGGCCGTAGGTGAAAACAAGGATCGTGTAGATATCGGCCAGCATTGCTTCCTTGCGCCGGCGCAACTCCTTTTCGTTCTTGCCGTCGACATGCATCTGACGTAACTCCGAAGCGAAACCGCGGAGCTTGGATGTCGCCAGCTTGTTGAGCATCCCGGTGCTGCTGGACTGTTTGGTTTCCGGCATAGCGCTGATCGGCACCACGCCGTACTTGTCGACCAGACCGGCGAAGTAATGCCACCAGCCGCCGTCGCCGATCGGGCTTTCCAGAACAATCTGTAGCTCGCGGTCGTTGATCGGCTTGTCGGCAAGGCGGATGATGTCTTCGAGAAAGAGATTCGATTTCTCCATCTTGTCCCAAAAAGCCAGATACGATTGTGACAGTTCGAACTTGCTCAGCTTCATCTTGGTAGCGAGGTCGGGTGTGAGAACATTGAACCCGGCGAACATCCAGCAGCGGCCGGAGGACTTCTGGTTGGAGATGCCGGCCGACTTCAGGGAATGATTCACGATATCGTTGTGAGTCAACAGCAATTCGCGGCTTAGCGAGAGGTCCTTGATGCTGTTATTGGTGATGGCGTTGATCAGGAAGGCCGGGTCACCGTTGTCTTCGAGTTGTTTCTGATACTGTTCGATCAGTCCCGTGCTTACCGCTCCGTCTGTTTTTGGTTCGCCCTGCGTGGCTGCTGCTGTTATGAGCAGCGTTGTGAAAAGTGCGATGACGATGCGAACGCTCACGATTATCTCCTTGGGTGGGAAAGTTCTTTTCTCATGCGCAGCAATGTAAGCAAAAACCGGAGGGTTGGTAAGGGGTTTTGTTGGGGGGGGATCGACGAAACCCGGAAAATGTAATTGACATAATGGGGTGGGCACCGTAGTGTTCCTTTGATTAGAAGCTCACTAATGAGATAGTACACAAGCTGCAGGAGGTTCGTCGGGTGTCGTTTACTGTTTGTGGTGTTGGCACGACTCTATACGGTCACGCCGTGCCGCCGGAGCATCAACTGCTGACGGAGCGACCGAAGTTCCCCTACATCAAGACGGAATGGTACACCATCTTCTGGATACCGATCTGGCCCCTGCGCTCCTACCTAGTTCACGAGGTGATACGCAGGTTTTCGCTCATCGCCATCCTTTTGGGGTGCATCGGGTCGGAGTATCGGATGACTCGCCTGCCCAATCTGCACTGGCCACAGGTTGGGCGAGGGTATATCTTCACCGCCGTCATTTTCCTGTTCTTTCTAAGTTGGCCTTATATCGATGATCCTCTCCAACAACACCGGGAGGTGTCGCCGCGGACCGATTCGCTGTACACCCTTGCCTCCGACTTTTTTAGCGCAGGCGACTACGATAGCGCGGCGGTGTGATCTTCCCCCGAAAAAACGGACAGGCTAAGAAGATAGGGTTTGCCTTCGCTCGAAGTCAACCGGGCTTTTCATTCCCAGTGACGAATGACGGCGTTGACGGTTGTAAAAGACTTCGATATACTCAAATATCTTCGCTTTGGCCTCCTGTCTTGTCTTGAATTGTTCTCGATACACCAGTTCTGTTTTCAGTGTCGCAAAGAATGACTCCATCGGCGCGTTGTCCCAACAATCTCCCTTACGGCTCATACTGCAAATCATCTCCGTTTTTGTGAGCAGTTTTTGATACTCTGTTGCGGCATACTGACCACCGCGATCTGAATGATGCATCAACTCCGGTTTCACCTCTCGAC
>DAOVOW010000318.1 GCA_030629485.1 bacterium | reverse complement strand
GTTTATTGGCCGCCCGCATGCCGAAGACCAGCCCGCCGAACCCAGAAAAGTCCTGTCACAGGTTGTGATACATAGAAACCTTGAGCCAGTTGGCCAACCCCCTGCCTCGGTACGCCTCGGCGACTCCGGTCATCAGTTGATCGATCGATTCCAGGTTGTGTGGGCTTACAGACGCTTCCGTAAGAGCTACCAACTTGTCGCCCGAGTCAAAGAGGGCGATACAATACAGGGGCAGATTGTTCCTCTCCCGCCATTTCCCATCTCGTCGCAAGTCGGCCTCATCTACATGCCAACTGAAGTTATCCTCTCGTTCTCGTGGCATGGCCAGCAGGCACTTTTTGAGAAAAACGCTCAACTGCTCTACGTATCGTTCAGGATAATTGAGAAAGAACTCATGCCTCAAGTCTTTGTTCTCTCGGAGTATGTTTGATCGCCACTGGTCGAGAATCTCCGAGTTCGCCGACCCTTCGTCCAGAACGGACTCATCCAGCCTGTTGAGTTTTTCCGCTTTCCACGCGCGGGCCAGGGCTGTTATGCGCTCGTCGTGCGAGGCAAAGTGGGCTTCGTCGACAGTGTGCCGGTTCATCAGGGTGAGGAGATGTCGGCCTGAGAAGCTAACGAGGGATTCGGGGATACTATCATAGAGGGCATCAAACCACGCCCATGGATGTTGGTCCGGCGTGCCGGGGTGTCGTACCCATAGCCCCATGTATCCCACCACGCTCCCCTCACTCATGATCACTGCCTCGTTGTAGGCCTTCTCCTCCTCTGCGAAGGAGAGGAGGCGAGATTTCAACTCCTGCCACGATATCGCCGAGAGGTGTTCCTTGTACTTCGATTTAATAGCCGCAAGGTGTTCGTAGTATTCCCGCCAGTGGGTGTCGGTGAATGAATCGTCGTCAATGTAACGCAAATCGTACATCCGGGTTGCTTTCGCATAAGGTCCAGGGGTTGAGCGATGGGCCGTATATTACGGCGCAATCTGTCCCAAATCAAGCCTCGTGTTTTCAGCGGCTGGCGCGGTTATGCCTCGGTCAATGGTTCATTGGTCCGATGATCCAGAGTTGTTCCCGTCAAATGAATGTACATCATGGCCGCTTACACAAGAATACTTACACACGGCTTCTGTGCGCTGTAACGGCTTAACGACGATCGTCGCACACCATCGATTACATCGACGCCAAGACCTGAGGAAACGGTCTTTTAGGACAGCCTCGGGACATCCGCCGAACAAGCAGTGTCATTTCTTCGGCCGCCCGCTAGAACGACAAACGAAAACCGAACTGGTTGATCGATTCATCCTCAAGGGTTGCAATCACTCTTTGCACGTTGAGACTGAACATGCCGGTGACCGGCTTGACCAGCGACAGTTCGATGTAGTGGTCACGACTGTTCATCTCCAGCGACAGATCGAACGGATCGACGTATGAGTATTTCCAGTTGATATCAGCCGTGAACTCGAAGCTGAAATCCGTGAAAAATCGGAAGGCGTTGATACTGACGATCTGCAAAGTCCGCCCGCGATCTTCGCCGGTATCATCGTAGTTCTGATATACTGAAACTTCGTTTGAAATCGGGTAAAACCCGAACGAGTGCGATTGGGATTCCCACGACGGGATCACCCCGGCTCGGGCAGTTGAATCGGTTGCTGTCGGTCCGATGACCAGCGTCATCGTCGAGACCATGCAGACGAGCAGAACAAGCTTGCGCATAGTTAACTCCTTTGGACAAGTGTGGTACAGTTTGTAGGTGTCGAAATATGAATCAGACCGGCTTCTGGTAGCTGCCGGTCATATTGTTGGTCAACAAATCCTCCAGAGTTCTCTGGATCGAACGGTTAGTGTAGCCCAACTCCTTTCGGGCTTTCATCGAAGAATAAGCCCAGTCGTAATCGAGCAAACGTATCAGGTCCGGATAAAACGACACCTTGCCGCGTCCGGTCAGTTTGGAAAAGAAGACCGAGGCTCGCGCCGCCGTGTTCAGAATCGCTCGGGGAATTCGCACCAAGTGGGGAAGTCTTCCGAGAATCGAGGAAATATCCAGAAGCAGATCGCGCACGGAGATATTGTCACCGGCCAGGATGTAACGCTCGCCCGGCCTGCCCTTTTCAAGCGCCGCAATGACGCCGGGAGCAACATCACGAAGGTCGACCAGGTTGACGTGATTGGGCAAATCGGGGAGCATCCAGCGTCCCAGCCTCTTTTTCGCTTTGCCGGCATCGTCGCCGGTGCGGGACGGCGCAACGATAATCGATGGGTTGACGATGACCAGTTCGGTATCGCACTCGGTGGCAGCTTTTTTCAGTTCCGTTTCAGCCGCGTGTTTGCTGAGGATGTAGGGGATGCGCAGGTGGTCGAGATTGAATTCGTGGTTCTCATCGATCAGATCGTTTTCGCACAGCGCTGTTGTCTGAGAGTTGCCCCACCGCTTGCAGGCGCCGACCGCAACCACCGTTGAGACATGCACGAACCTCCTGACTCCGGCCTCGGCGGCGGCCTTGAACACATTGACCGCGGCAATGGTGTTAATCGAAGCGAACTGCGTCGGCCGATCCTGACGGAAGTTCACCCAGGCGGCGGTGTGAATGACAGCATCGACACCCTCAACCAGAGACTCGAAAGATGCTCTGGCGCTCATGTCGCAAATCCGCTTCTCAAGTCCTACCGAGTCCAGATAACCGGTGTCGGAATTTTCGCGCACCTGAGCGACAGGTTTTATGTCACGCCTGATATGTTCGCAGACAAGTTGCTTGCCCAATGATCCGGAGGCGCCCGTGATTAGAATTTTGCTATATGTCATCGACCCTTCAAAGCTGCCGATGATAAATATGGTTTACCAAACGGCCGTTTATTCATAGATTCACACATTCATAGTGTGATAAGCAATTGTGCGGTCATAATCAACGGCTTTTTGCAGAGAGACACATGAAGGCATGAAAAGAATCGCTTTGAGAATCTGGAACGGTTGGAAGAAAATCGCTCTGAAAATAGCCCGTTTCCAGACGGCGCTGCTCTTGACCCTGTTCTATTTTCTGATGCTGGTGCCGCTCGGCCTGGTTTTCAGGTTGTTCGGATGGGATCCGCTGCAAACCAGTCGTCGTAATCGCAGCAAGAAAACCAACTGGAGCCCGGTCAGCGACAGTGAGCCGGACCTCTCTACGCTTCGCCGTCAGAGTTAGATATGCGAGTTCTCGGGATTTCATGTTTCTACCATGACGCCGCCGCCGCACTGGTGGTGGATGGACAACTGGTGGCTGCCGCCGCCGAGGAACGGTTCACGCGTATCAAGCACGATCAGGAACTGCCTCGACAGGCCGCTGCGTTTTGTCTGGAGAAAGCGGGGCTGGCTGTTAACGACCTCGACTACGTCGTCTTCTACGACAAACCCTTGACCAAATTCGATCGCATCCTGACCGGCTACATAGCCACGCCAGGTCGGTCCTACCGCACCTTGCTCAAGGCGCTGCCGATCTGGCTGCGGCGAAAACTATGGACCGATATGGTCATTCACAAGGAGTTAAACTGGGACGGCCAAACGCTCTACGTTCCTCACCATCTGTCACACGCCGCCGGCGCCTAT
>DAOVOW010000339.1 GCA_030629485.1 bacterium | reverse complement strand
ATTGGTGTTACGGCCACTATCATTAATGATGGCTCCGACTTGAATTCATACCGTCTGATATTGAGCGGTGATAAGACCGGGCGGGCCAATACAATTGAGATCACCAGTAATCTCACCGATGGTCTCAACCTCGATTACACGACCAGCAGTTTTGATTTGCCTGAAACTATTAAGAGCGCATCCGGGTCCACATCCACTATTGCCCTGGGAGCCAGCGCATCGTATACTGGGACCGAAAACAAAACTTTCACTTTCACTGTCCAGGGCTCAGGGGAGATGACTCTCGGTGGTGGGGCTATCACTATCAACTGGACTGATGGCGCCAACTCCGGCTCCATTGATATCAATGCCGCCGATACCGAAGTAGAACTTACCGGGGCCGGCGCTGACGGTCTGTACCTTACATTTGGCGCCGGCACACTGACTGCGGGGGATGAATTTCAGGTTTCTACCTTCACGCCGCTGCTTCAAGCGGCCTCGGATGCCAAGCTGGCGCTGGGGTCATCCGGCGGCTCAGGTTCGCCCATTACGGTAACTTCGGATACGAACACCCTGAAAGACGTTATCGCCGGGGTGACGATATACGCCAAGAAAGAAACTGATCCGGGGGACAGCGTCAGTATCAAGACGGAGATAGATATTGCCTCCATCAAAGCCAAGATCAAGGGTTTCATCGACGCCTATAACGGCGTCGTGGAGTTCATTGATAACCAGAATACGTACAATAGTGATACCGGTGGTTCCGGGATCTTGTTCGGTGATATCACAGTCTGGTCGATGCAGAGCGCATTGCGGTCGGTGGTTTCCGGAACCGTCGCCGGCGTCGAATCAAAGTTCAATCAGCTTTACACTATCGGCATTAGAACCAAAACTGATGGCACGCTGGGTATTTATGACAACACCAAGCTTGAAGAGGCGTTGGTGGGCAATCTTGATGATATCATCAACCTCTTCACCGGCGCCGGGGTGTCAAGTAACAGCCTGATCGAATTCGCCGACTCCGGACCCAAGACCAAGGTTGGAACCTCATTTGATGTCGACATCACCCAGGCAGCGACAGTGGGTACTATGACCGGATCAGGCATTACCGATCCGGCGACCGTACCGATTGTGATAGACGCCAACAACAACAAACTGAAACTGACGATTGACGGCCTTGAATCCAATGAGATTCTGCTGGGAGAAGGTACCTATTCCAGTACTGCCGCACTCGTCGAAGAACTGCAGGATCAGATAGATGCCGATTCCAATATCGGAAGCCGTGGTATCCTGGTGGAATGGGTCGATAATGGGGACGGTACCGGCTACCTCAAATTCTCCAGCGGCACCTATGGTTCATCCTCGGCAATAACCCGCGACACTTCCATTTCGGACTCCGCCTACTCCATCCTGGGTCTGGCCAGTGTTGAATCGATCAAGGGATTGGACGTTGAGGGAACGATAAACGGGGAAGAGGCGGAGGGAAGTGGTCAATTCCTGATTGGCAAGGAGGACAACGATACTACCGACGGCCTGAGGCTCAGAATAACCATGACGGCTGCTGACTTGGTCGATGGAGTCGAGGGGACTATCACGCCTACCAAAGGTGTGGCGTCTCAGATCTCGGATACCATCACGAGCTTGACTCTGCCCCTTGATGGGACATTCGCCAGGCGCGTTCTGTCATATGAAAAACAGATCAAAACTATCGAGGGCCGTATCGAAGATATCGATGAACGGTTGGCCATCCGTCGTGAGACTCTGTTGCAACAGTTCTACGAGATGGAAATGGCACTTAGCCGGATGGCTGCTGAGCAGCAGTTCCTGACAACGCAATTAGCCGGTATAAACAACAACTGGTCACTTGGAAGATACAACAATAGTAGATAGGAAACTACAATGGATGGAGCGCTGAAGTCCTATGAAGCCGTTGACACACTCGGCAAATCTCAGGTCGAGTTGATAATAAAAGTCTATGATGGGGCCATCGCCGCCTACCGCGCCGCCGCTGAGTGCTACCGGAAGGAAGAGCACCAAACCGGTTACGAACACCTAGAAAAGGCCAAGACATTCGTGGTGCATCTCTACACCACCCTCGACAACGAGAAGGGAGGGGCGATCGCCGAGAACCTCGGCAAGCTCTATAGCTTTATAGTGAATCAAACGAACGTCGTCGAAGCGACCAAAGATTTGTCCGACATTGACGATATCATAAGTGTGTTGACCAATCTCAGAGCCGGTTGGTCGGAGTTGAAACAGCAGGAAGCCAAAACCGCACCCGTCGCCACCGAACCGATTCCGGGTGGCGGCTTTGTAACATCCGGATGACTATGGATAGCCGGGACTACAATGCTATAAGTCGCCTGGAGCGAGAACTGATCTTCATTCTCAAAGAAGAGTACTCGTTTTATCAGTCACTTTATATTACGATGGACAAGCAGCGAGATTCGATCAAGTTCAATCGTGACGAACACTTGCTGGATCTATTCGCCGAAATAGAACGTTGCCACCGACGAATCAAACAATCTGAAACCAAAGTAGCGGCCATGAAGGCCAAACATCCCCAGATGTTCCGCGTAGCAGCGGCCAAGCCCGAAATCAAAAAGCTAGTGAACAGCCTTGCCACCATGGTCAAGAAGAACATGACCCTGGTATCCGAGAGCGAAGAGTATCTAAAAGAGCGTTACGAGCGCATCAAGGAGGAACTGGGAGAACTGAAAAACAGTCACAAGATTCTTCAGTATGTCAGCGACGTGGCCCATGCTCCGCAGTTTGTCGACGGCAAGAACTGAAGATGGGTGGCTGGTATAGATAGTGGATGAGATTCGAGACGATCGTCACCGAAATAGGAAGGTTGAAGGTGATGCTATGAAGATAGGACCCTATCACGCAAGTCAGGTACCGGGCCGACCAAGCCAGGCGCCGTCGGGACAACCCGGAAAAACTCAGGAGGCTGGCGACCTTGGGAAAAGCCCGGCCCAGTCCAGGTCGAGTGCCGACCAAGTCCGTAACCCGGAAGACATCGTACAGCTTTCCGGCGCCGGTGGAGCAGTCGATCCCGAGCCTTACGGCCGGATCGATTACAACAGCGACAAGTTGCGCGATCGATTTGCCGTCGCCGCCAAAAAGGGAAATAGACCTGACGCACCTGAGGGCGCGTTGACAACACGACAAAGCGACGACGGGAGACTCGAAAGGGTGCGGCGCCGCATCGAGACAGGATTCTACGAACGACCTGATGTTAAAGAGGCAATCGCTTCCAGACTCGCGGGTGAGTTGAGCGGTAGCGATTTAGAATGGAAAACTTAGAGTGGGGCGATGGATACGGCGACGATCGACAATAAGGTAAAGCTGGTTGTTTCGAATATCCGAAACCTTCCTACGCCACCTATCGTCTTTCACCAGATCCAAAAGGTGATGGCCGACCCGAAT
>DAOVOW010000025.1 GCA_030629485.1 bacterium | reverse complement strand
TCCAAGAAAGCCTCCGAGACAGCCGAGGATGGCGGTAAAATAATAAATGAGACTATTGAGGGGATGAACAGAATCGCCGGCGTGGTTCGCGAATCAGCCGAAAATATCAACAAGCTGGCTACATCTGCCGACCAGATCGGTGAAATCATCGGTGTGATCGATGACATCGCCGACCAGACCAACCTTCTTGCCCTGAATGCCGCTATCGAGGCTGCTCGGGCCGGTGAGCAGGGTCGCGGCTTTGCCGTGGTTGCCGACGAAGTCCGTAAACTGGCCGAGCGCACCGGTAAAGCAACCGGCGAGATCACGGACATGATCAAGGGAATCCAGCAGGGAACCCAGGAAGCAGTCAGTTCCATGGAAGCCGGGACCAAGGAAGTCGACAGCGGCCGGGAGCTTACCGACAAGGCCGGCGCCAGCCTGACCGAGATCGTCAACATGTCGCAGCGCGTGGTGGACATGATTCAGCAGATCGCTACGGCCACTGAGGAGCAATCCACCGCCGCCGAGCAGATATCCAAGAACGTCGAGAACGTGGCCTCGGTTGCCAAGGAGTCTGCTACCGGCGCCGAACAAGCTGCGGCGGCCGCGGAAGAACTGAACCGTAACGCCGAAGGTCTCAAACAAATCGTGGCGCAGTTCAAGGTAACCGAAGGCTCCCGGGAACTGGAGACCCAGGGTGCGGAATAGGGACGTTCACCCCTGAGTCATTGTGGAGAACAAAATGGATATGATGAAAACATCCGAAGGACATCTCGACGATCTGATTCAACTCGTCTCATTCCGTCTGGGACCGGAGGAGTTTGGCGTCGACATCCTTAAGGTCCAGGAGATAAACCGGATGGTGGAGATCACCAAAGTACCGCAGGCGCCGCACTATTGTGAAGGCGTGATAAATCTGCGCGGCAAGGTGATCCCGGTGGTAGACCTTCGCAAGAAGTTCGAGATGGAAACTGCTGAATGGGACAAGAACACGCGGATTATCGTCTGCGATGTCAACGGCAGTGTCGTCGGTGTGATCGTCGATGCTGTCGAAGAGGTTCTCAGGATCCAAAGTTCCACGATTGAGCCGCCGCCGGAGATTGTCACCAGCGCCGCCTGCAATTACATCAAGGGCGTGGCCAAGATGGAAAAGCGACTGCTGATCTTTTTGGACATCACCAAAATCGCTAATGAGTTGAACGAAAACATGGAGACTATTGAAGAGGTTATGGCGTAGATAACCTCACTCAATACGAGTGATAGTGTCCGTTAGCAACTTTTCCTGACACAAACCGCATAATGAGGCGGGTCGGCAAAATGCCGACCCGCTTTTTTGCGTCCAACAAAGGTAAGTTGGGCCGGCACATGCGAAACAGTCTCGGCGCATAAACAGTACATACTAAAAGACCGGCTTGTCCTTTATCTCTGCACATAACCAGCAGCCGGATATACGAGAGCCCGGCGGCGCAAGCACTAGCGCCACCGGGCTACATCCTCCCGCTGAGGGGGAAGCGGGAGTTACTTCAACCGCCTCTGATTTACTTGAGCAGTACCATCTTCTTGCTTTCTGTAAAACGTGGCGTCTCCAGGCGGTAGAAGTAAACGCCGCTGGCTACGGTTTGGCCAAGTTCGTTTTGGCTATTCCATTCGGCGGTATGATTACCGGCTTCCAGCCGCTGATCAATCAATGTCGTCACCCGTTGGCCCAGGAGATTGAACACCTCTAACCTGACCTCGGCAGCCTCCGGCAGGGCGAAGTTGATCGAGGTAGACGGGTTGAACGGGTTCGGGTAGTTCTGGCTTAGCGTAAACGCCGCCGGCAGTTCGTTCTGCTTTAGGACACTCCCGATGGTCGGCGTGATCGAGCACGCGTTCACATCGGCAACAATAACTGCTTCCAGCGTGTACTTGCCCTCGAAGCGCACGACCTCACGTGTGTCGGCACTGATGATCTCACCACCGTCCAGATCGAGCAAACCGACTTTAACCACCCAACCGTCGCGACCGTGAATCATGTCGACATGTTCGCCGACCAGATTCGCCGGAGCGGGGCCAGTACCCTTGAGTTCAAGCTGAATACCCCGCAGGTCGATCGGCGAGTTCATGACCACCGTGGAAATCCCATTGGCATACTCGATGTCGAAGGAGATGTCCGCCTGTTGACCGCTCACCTTGGCCGGCGGCGGCATGTAGTCGCACGGCACCGGGGCTGGGCCGCCGGTGAACATGTAGTCAACAAAGTAGACCAGGTCCGCAATGTCGACACCGCCATCACCGTTGAGGTCGGCTTCCTTCGGACAGGGCGGAGGCGGACCGCCAGTGAACATGTAGTCGACGAGGTAGGTCAGGTCAGAGATATCGACGATATCATCCGGATCACCGTCGACATTGCCGCGATCATCGACGCAGCAGGCATCCGGGTCAGCAATAGTCCAGCAATACGGGCCGCCCCAGTCGGGAATGAGACTCCCACCTGTGCATGCCCACATCCAGGTACCAATGGGGGGGAAGAAAGTCGAGTCAATACAGACCGTTTTGCCCGCTTGGGACTCATCAAACCGGGTGCCGATGGTCATAACGACAGCGTCAAAACCGTTGGGGATGCCATTGTATGCGGCCAAGCCGCCAAGGCTGATGGTATCGTCGCTTACGCCATCGACGCTGAACCCATTGACCCACACGCCAAAGTCGAGATACGGCTCCAAGCTACCGGTACTATTGTAGACCGGCGTTTCCCAGGTCGCACCATCCGGCGAATAGAGCCGAAAGCCATTGGCGATGGCCATGATGGTAGTATCGTAGTGGTTGCGCAGATGAATATCGAATGTGAGAGGCTCGTCACAATAGAGTGTGTCACCTTCTCCCGCACCTGGGCCTGACGGTTCGACAATGATCACGCCGTGGTCGGGCACGGTGGCTTCGCAACAGGTTTCAACAATCAACTCAAGATAGTCAACCTCAGTGTCGTCCTGGATGAGGACATCAAGACGGCCGGCCTGTAGTTCACCGAGGAGATTCTGCAGCGTGCCCAGTCCGGTGGCCGGCAAATTGGCCAGGTCAAGGCAGACCGTCATAACATCGCCACTTGACCAGGGACCGGTACCGCCGGCTAAGTCTTCAAGGTCGTTCAGTTCGATCGCCCAGAAAGCGCCAATACCGTCCCACTCGCCGAGGTACAGTTTGTCGGTATGTGGTATTACGCCGGTTGCTTTCAGCCTCATACACAAAGTGGCGCCCACCACTTGGCATGACTCCGGCCAGCAACTGAATGTATGGCCGAAACCCTGGTTGATGCAGACTGAATCGAAATACGGATTAGCACCAGAAGACAAAGTGCCCATTACCTCCAACAACGCAGCGTCGGGACTCGACGGCTCAGCGCCGACGAAATCATCGTAGGCCCCGGCAAAGCAGGTGTCGGTAGTTATTTCGGTCTCACAGAAGTAGTTGCCGAAGTCGACATCCTCCACTGCCCAATCCGAAGTCCCGCTGGTCGGCAGATCGATCTCATACTTCTCGAAGTGAGGGTACATTTGCGTCCAGCCGGCCTGATTCATCTCGTAGACTGAATAGTGACCCGACGCCAGTTCGGTAAAGCAGTATTCGCCGTTTGGTCCGGTCACTTGAGTGTATGACTGGTCCTCATCATCGAGCGTAATCGTCCAGCCCGGCAGACCCTGCTCATTGACGTCCTGTATCCCGTTGCCGTTGAGATCGTTGAACTTGGTGCCGCAGATGCTCCCGTAGGGACAGCAGATTTCAACGATGAGTTCGAGGTAGTCAACCTCGGTGTCGTCGGAGATAAGGACATCGAGGCGGCCGTCACGCAGACCGGCCAGTATATTCTGCGGCAAGCCCACTGCGGCGGCCGGCAAATTGGCCAGATCAAGGCAGACCGTCATAACATCGCCACTTGACCAGGGACCGGTACCGCCGGCGAAGTTTTCAAGGTCGTTCAGTTCGATCGCCCAGGAAGCGCCAATACCGTCCCACTCGCCGAGGTACAGTTTGTCGGTATGTGGTATTACGCCGGTTGCTTTCAACTTCATACACAGGGTGGCGCCGATAACCCAGCAGGATTCGGGCCAGCAGCCTTCAAAAGTGTGCCCGAAACTCTGGTTGACGCAGGCTGAATCGAAATATGGATTAGCACCAGAAGTAGCCATGTCCATCCATGCCAACAACGCAGCGTCGGGACTCGACGGCTCAGCGCCGACGAAATCATCGTAAGTGCCGGCAAAGCAGGTGTCGGTGGTTATTTCGGTTTCGCAGGTGTCGTCAGTGTTGCCGAAGTCGACACTGGTGTGGTGGGCATAACCGGTCGTCACGAATTTGTAGACCACGCTCGTCGGACATGTCTGTACGTAGCCGGGCGGAACATCCTCGAATACTCTATAGGTGCCGGCAGCGAGATCAGTGAACGAGTATTCACCATTCGACCCGGTGACCTCTGTTCCGGTCGCCGTACCGGTCAGGTTCACGGTGACACCGGGCATACCGGTCTCTGTGAGCTGGTCCCACACGCCGTCGGCGTCGGCATCATAAAAGACCGTGCCTTCGATAGTGGCCAGGGACGGATAGATAATGTAGCAATACGGTCCCTCCCACTCGGGGATAACCGTGCCGCTCGGGGTCACCCACTGCCAGCTACCCATTGGTGGGAACCAGGACGAGTCGATACAGAACGTCTTGCCTATTTCGGACTCTTCCACTTGAGTGTTAATAACTAAGACAACATCGTCGTAACCATTCGGCACTCCCGGTGCAGTTACGGCCACTCCTGTCAGGCCGATAGTATCCGCGCCGGAACCGTCCACGCTGAACCCATTGATCGCAAAAACCAAATCGAAATAATCGCCTATCTCACTGCTGACGGTGGGTACCTGCCAAACTGCGCCCTCGGGTGAATATATGCGAAAGCCGTTGGCCATGCCGATCACGTTCTCGCCAGTGATGTTGTTCATTTTGACATTGATGGTCAAAGGCGTGTTGGCCGGGATGCAGTTCGTTTCCACACCCGGAATATCGATATAGAATCTGGCCTCGGTACCAGGCATCGCCAGCAGCATCGCCGCGGCAACAATCAGTAAACTGAAAATGTACTTATACATGACTGAACTCCATTCTTGGTTGTTTTGCCCCCGGTCTGACTCGTGAAATGTCTTACCTAACATGACTTGTTCCCTCTGCTTTCTTCATTTTTGTTGTAAAATTGCCCGTTACTCAGGCTTGGGGTGTGATTCCCCTGTTGCGTGTCATTGATTGCGGGATTCCTGTTTAGCCATGTTCTTCCTTTCTTTAGCTTTTGCTGTTTCATCTTGTATATCCTTGTCTGTTTTTTGTCTTTTCTGGTCATCTCACCCGGTTAGTCCGGCCCGGCGGCGGATGGTTCGGAAGAAATGGGGCGATCCGGCGATTTTTTTTTGCGGCGTAGGGGACATCAAATCGATTGGCCCAGTACGGACCCCGGGGTATATTATTAATGTGGGACAAGCGACTGCAGAACAACTGCTGCGCCGTATCCGCGAGCATGACCGTGAATTCATCGCGGGTCTGAGGCAGATTATCGAACGAATTGCCCGGAAATGGAACTGGACGGATGCGGATTCGGTAAATGATATCGCCCAGGACTGCTTTATCAAGTTGCTGGAGAGCCTGTCGAGCGGTCGGTTTGAGGGACGATCATCATTCAAGACATACGTTTACACCATAACGCGGCGGACTTGCATCGACTACTATAAGGCTGCGCGGGCAGTGGAGACTATTGACATCGAGGATGTTGGGTTGGCCGATCCAGCCTATTCTCAGGAGGAGCAGGTGATCGCCACCGAGCGCCGAAAGACGGCATATCGGGTGCTCATGTCGCTACCCAAAGATTGCCGGCGACTGTGGCGGATAGTTTTCTTCGGAAAGCGGAACTATAGACAAGCGGCTGAGAAACTTGGACTTAGCGAGGGTAGCGTGAAGCGTAAAATGTGGGAATGCCGACAATTGGCCAGAGAGAAAGTGGAATTCTACGAAAAATGAGAACCATCGGTCGGTTGGCCGGACTAATCATGTGTAGATGACATGATTCGGCGTGGAAATGGACAAATGAGGCAAGTAAGATGAGCCAGCGCAATAAAAGATGTCGAGAATATCAGGAGCAGTTTCCAATGTACTTCAACGACAGACTGGAATCGCACGAGGCCGAAAAGGTGAAAGCACACCTGGATGAGTGTCCCGCTTGCCGGTCGGCTTTCGCCCGAGAGCAGACGCTTTTTGCAGTAGCCGGCGGCGATTCACAGTCAAGTGCGCTCGATTCTCATGTCGACAGCGACTTGTTGGATCAATACGCTCGCGACCCCGGTTCGCTCGAACCAACTCAACGTCGCGAACTGGAGTCTCATATCTCCGAGTGTCGGCTTTGCCGCGAGGCTGTCGAGAAGCTTGCCATGTTGCCGGATCAGTTGGAAGCACTCGTGACCAACGAGGAGATTCCAACTATCGTCGCTTTGGACCGGCAAGTCAGCGGGCAAACTGCAACTACCACCAAACTAACCGATCTGACCCGCCGGGTCTGGCGACCACTGACTGTCTTTGCGGCCGCCGCCATAATTGTGTTTGTCGCTGTGACCCTGGTAAGGCATGAACCTTCCGCACCAACCGCGGAAGTGGAGGGACTTTTCCCCGCGATGACGCGCAGCCTCGGCGAGCGGACTGTTTTCGAGGCAGAGACGGAGGAGTTCACGTTCAAGGGACGGGTTTATGTCGACCCGGAAGAATCCCACACCTATAGTATCCATGTCGTGGACAGAGCTACAGACTCCCTCATTTTTGGCGTGGATCAGGTTACGGATTTCGACAATCTCGGTTTCGCCCGGTTTGAACTTGCACTGAGACCGGGACAGTATCAACTCATTCTGTATGACATCATTGAAGCAGACAGTCTGCAGATCGTTCAACCGTTTGATATCCAACTCAAACGGTAGCTCACTGGTAGATTCGCCAATCACCCACCGCGATAAAAGCAGACCATGTGTACGGATGATCCGGCAAGCCGCGGTTGCGAATCTTCTCGATTTCATTCACGGCCATCTGCCGCATAACACGAGCAAGATCATCGTCATCGGAGGAGTATAACTGCTCCATAATCGACACCGTTTGCTTGTCGGGTATCGACCACAACGAGCTTATCACGGTCCGCGCCCCGGCCATTTGGAAGGCGCGTCGTAGTCCCCAGACGCCCTCGCCGGCTTTTACTTCGCCAAGACCCGACTCGCAGGCCGACAACACCACCCACTCGGTACCCTGGAGATTCATTGCCGACACCTCGAAAGCGGTAAGAATGCCGTCGTCCACCCCAGCGCTGTCCGCAATCTGACCACGTTGATTCGCTCCGGCGAGAAACAGCCCCGACTTAAGTAGCGGATTTCTCACCGCCGGGCCATAATCCTGCTCCGCTTCTCCTCCAGGGTCTTCCGAAGAAGCATTGTCCTGAAGAAAATAGCCATGAGTCGCCAGATGAATCACTCTTTTGCCCGGAGCTTCGGCTTTCAATCTCTCCTCGCTGGCGTCCAAACCGCAAAACACTTCGACAGGCTCGTGCCGGGTTGTCGTCCATGCCTGAGCTATTCGCTTCACCTCTCGACGTGTCCAGGGCAAAGGGCTTACCTTTATCCCTCTGAACTCACCACGGCCCATTCGAGTGCTCCGGGATACACTGTATTCAGGGTTGGCGACAGTGTCCTGAAGAGAAGCAGTAATCAATAACCGATCAGTGACGGAGGCATCGTAATCAGGGTCTCCAAGGGCCAACAGACCGACCGCCGGTGTTGCAACGTCTTTCAACCGAACCAGATCACGTCCGGCAGAGAGATAGTGTATCGGGCACCTTTCAATCAAATAGGTTCCTGTGTCATCCAGCAAGCCCGCAAATGAAACCAGGTTCAATCCACCGTCAGGGGCAATCAAGACCAACTTCTTAGCGGAGGTGTGGTTTTCCACAGGTTTCCAGATCCTCCGATACAATTCCTTGGCAAGGCCTCGGTATTCTTCCACATCTTCGTCTGATGGGAGGCCTGCCAACGGCACCCGCAGCATGTGCTGCCGGTATAAGTCAATCAGTTTATCGATCGGTGCTGCCGGTCCGATATTCAGAATCACCGGCTCGGCGCTTTCCGACACCACGATGGCAAGATAATGAGGTGTGGCACTGTTCGGCTGGAGGCTAAGGTAGTCATACTTCAGGTACTCAATCAGACATGAGTTTTCCGGGAGCGATGCGCGTATGCTGTCTACGTTTAGTTCTCTTATTTGCCGTTTCTTCCTGAAACTTGCGCTGAGGCGAGAGAGATCGGTCTCCAGTTCGTTTACCAGAGTGGTTAGGGAATCCAGGCCGCTACGGAAACGGTCCGAATCTTCGCCGGGACCTTTGACATATCGTCGCGACAATCGCAGCTTGGCAACTCTCAAGGCTTCCGCCACAGCCACAGTAGTTGAATCCGTCTCTTGTACCAGAGTCCTTTGACGATCAAACAAACCATCTGACACTCGTCCTTTGGTGGCGAGAATGAGATTCGCGGCTGTCTTCATGACTGAGAGGTTACCAGAGCCAAGCTCTACGTAGCAACTTATGAAGTTGTCAACTGAATTGTGCAGCCGTTGTGAGAAGCTGAGCGCGTCGTTTTCCGACAGCACCATCGCATTGTCAACGAAGCTCTTGTGCATTGTCTTACAAGCTCGTGCCGCCGTTTCCATCGCTTTTGCAGTGTCTCCTCGCAAGCGAAACAGCTTGGAGTAGGTTTCTTCGATTGACGCCACATCGTAATTTTCGCTTCCCAGTACACTCCTCTTGAGAGTCAGAGCTCGCTCAAGCAAGGGCTCAGCTTCGGCATACTTGCCCTGGTCACAATACAGATCGGCCAGGTTATGCAAGTACCCCGCCACCAGGGGGTGGTCCGGTCCCTGGCTTTTCTCGGCCAAGGCGAGGGCTCGGCGAGCGTAGGCTTCAGCCTCTGAAATCCTGCCTTGGAGTTGATAGAGATTGACCAGGTCGATCAGAGTGTGCGCTACCCACGAACTATCCGGGCCATGGACTTTCTCGCGGATGGCCAGTGCTTGCACGAACAGCGACTCCGCCTTCGCGTATTTGCCCTGCCTCTTATGCAAGGTAGCCAGATGACTCAGACATCCAGTCACCAAATGGTGCTCCTTGCCGTGGAGATTCTCATAAATGGTCATCGCTCGTTGACAATGTGCTTCCGCTTCGGCAAACTTGCCCTGATACTCGCACAGGGTAGTAAGATTGTTCAGCACCCAGGCTACAAACTCGTGGTTCGGACCGTAGACGTCCTCCCAAATCTCTAAAGCGCGCTCGTGAAACGGCTCAGCTTCAGCGTACTTGCCCAGCCGTCGATAGATCACGGCGAGACTCGTCAAACTATATCCCACCGTCTCATGCCTCGAGCCAAGAATCTTTTGACGAATGGCTAAAGCACGCTTATGAAACGACTCGGCCTCTGAATACTCCTGTTTGTAGAAGTGATAGTTGCCAATCCGGTGGAGGACGCGAGCCACGGCGGTATCCTCAGTGCCCAACTCGGCTTCAACCTTCGACAAGGCGAGAGTACCGAGGACAATGGCCGTGTCCTGCTGCAACTCCACAGAAAGCGAGTCCGCCTGACGAAGCAGTTCCTGCCATGAATCAGTTTCGGCCGCCCGGATTGGTCCCACCAGGGCGACGGACAGAACTAAGAGCGCGTGCTTGAGAGCCATATTATGCTAACCCGGCAAACGAACGCATAGGGCGTTTAACCTCCCTTTGATGAAGCATTGTCCTGCGGCCGACTCATCAAGAGTAATTTACATCGCTGCCACTCGTTTGTACAGTCCAAAATGGAGAATTATAACCACATGCGGACCGATGAAACCGTTCCTTCGCGCCACGGCTGACGGACCTTACTCGCCGGCCAGCATCTCGGCGATGCACGCCGGCAGTCCGTCACGTGACTTCGGCGTGACCTGCAGGAGCCTGACGTCGGCTCGGTTTTTCGTTTGATCGATAACACCGCCACCCTTGAGAGCTATCGTGGCCACCAGTCGCTTTTCGGCATCGAGCCACCGAGCCAGGAGCGTCTGAAACTTCAGTGACAGGCACTCCATCTTGCCAATCTCGTCAATCACGATCAAGCCGGTCGCAGGTCCATCGAAATCTATCGTGTCAAGAAATCGCTCAAAGGCAGCAATGTCCACACCATACTTGCCGACACGATGGTGCGACCGGATGTCGACGTGCGAGAGAATACTCCTGCGTCCATCCAACGACACCAACGCAAAACCCTTGCGGACGCCTCGCTCGCGAATCTCTTCAGTGTAGAACCCTACCGGGTTGAGATGCGCGACTTGGGCGCACAGCTTTTTGATAACGGTCGTCTTGCCGACCCCGGGGAAGCCGGTGATGAGGATGCTGTAATGTGCAAAGTGGGCCATGGTACCTGACAATAACCGACGCGCAATGTCATGTCAATGCCGCTCACATTATTTGTCCCTGAGAGGCCGAGGCAGCACCTGTCCTTATCAGCTTCAACTCCTTGAAAGTGGCCGCTTCCTGTGACTTGAGGATCATAGTATCGCCTCTTGACTCTCGGACGAATACGCCAGCCGGCACTTCAGATTCGTCACATTGCCAACAGCCTAAAGCCGAGTCGGGTGTCACCACCTTAGGCAGCAGGCGCAACCCTTCCGTAAGCGCGTACTCACCGTGAACGCGGCAGAAACAGTAGCCTGTGTGCAACGCCGGGTCTATGCGAAAGTAGAAGTAAGGCTCGTCGAATGTCCATAGGATGTAGTTCTGATTGATAACCTGGCGAGCTGAGTCCCCCAAATGATAAGTGACACGGTAGGTACCCGAATATTCACCCGACATTGACGGTGGGTCCATCCCTACGCGTCCAGAATCCGGACATCCGGCAAACAGTAGGATATACGCAAGCGATATAATAATGCAAAGGCTACCCACTTCTAATTGACGTATACACGCGAAACCCCACGGCTTCTCAGATTGACTTCCCATCATTGGCCTTAATCAAGTTGTGTGTCTAGTTACTTGACGAGCCCGCGCGTCGACTGTGCAATGAAATCGAGAATGATCTGTATCTCGGGTGTGATATCAAGTTCGCTTGTGATGCGTTCAACCGCCTGTGTGGTGTTCAGGCCACTGTTGAAGAGAAGCTTGAAGGCTTTGTGCAAACCAGCTATCGTTTCTTTCGGGAAGCCGCGACGTTTCAGACCGGTCGCATTGAGACCCATAATCTTCAAAGGATAGCCGCCCGCCAGGGCGTAGGGACAAATATCCTGCGGCACCCGAAAGCCGCCGCCGACCATGGCGTGCATGCCGATTTTGACAAACTGATGTATCGGCAACACCCCGCCGAGAATAGCATAGTCGCCGATCTCTATATGCCCGGCCAAATTGACCGAATTAGCCAGGATCACGTGATCGCCGATGAGGCAATCGTGCGCTGTATGCGAGTACGCCATCAGCAGACAGTTTTCCCCGATAGTAGTTTCGCCGCGATCTTTGGTCCCACGGTTGATCGTGGCGTACTCACGCACCACGGTGCCATCACCGATCACCGCCGTGGAGTCCTCTCCCCCGAATTTCAAGTCCTGCGGCACCGTACCGATCACAGCGCCATGCGCCACCGTCACGTTCTCTCCCAGCCGCGCACC
>DAOVOW010000234.1 GCA_030629485.1 bacterium | reverse complement strand
GGAGATCTCCGCGCTGGGTGGTGACAAAGTTCAGGTAATCATCCATGACACGGAGCCGTTCACCGAGGAAGCGCGCGACGCCCGTGAGAAGTTCGGTATCATGCCGCGCAAACTAATGGGTGTCGCCGGCGGCGGGACCATTGATGTTTTCATGGGTGTGGCTTTCACCAGCGGTGTCAGTGAAATAGTGATCCCCTTTTTCGAGCGTGGCTTGCCGGTGGAGTACGAGTTGCTTCGAAGCATCCGCGTGGCCGCCAAAACTCAGCGCAAGAAGATAGGTATCCTGACAACACCAGCCAAGCTGGCCGGCGGTTTTGATTACCAGACCATGAATAGCCAACCGCCCTGGTCGGTAGTGTCGGAGTTGAACAAGCAATACGAAATCGCGAGGGTGACGGCCACCGAGGCTATCACCGAGGAAATGGATGGGCTGCTGGTGGCGTTGCCGTCATCGCTGACTCAACCGGAAATGGACAACCTGAAGGCTTACATCCTCGAAGGTCATCCGACCCTGCTGTTGGTGGATCCATTGCCGGTAGTCAATATCGGCCTGTCGCCGGTGATACCAGCGGGCGGCAACCGCAATCCGTTCCAGCAGAATCAACCACAACCGGAACCAAAGGGTAACATCAGTCAGTTCATGACCGATATAGGTGTCAGTTTCAACTCCATGCAGATCGCCTGGGACACCTACAATCCTCACCCCGATCTGGTGCAACTGCAGCCGGAAATAATATTCATTGGTCCCGGCAACCAAACGCTTGATGCCTTTAGCAGCCTCAACCGGGCCAGTTCCGGTTTGCAGGAGATGGTCGTACTCTATCCGGGTTACCTCAACAAAGCGGTCAACGGCATGTTCGAGTACGAACCATTGCTGCGCACCGGACGCATCTCAGGGGTGCTGCCGTTCCAGCAGTTGGTGCAGCGCGGTTTCTTCGGCGTGGGGTTTCAGTTGAACCGGAACGCTCGTCGTGTTCCCACCGGCGAGGTCTACACGGTGGCCGCTCACCTGCGAGGCGCCGCTGAGGCCGGCGAAGGCGAGGGGAAAAAGATGCACTCGGTCAACCTGACTGTCATCGCCGATATCGACTTCATTTCCGAACAGTTCTTCCAGATTCGACAGCGTGGCTTGCAAAATCTGAACTTCGACAATGTCACCTTCTTTCTCAATTGCATGGACATGCTCGTCGGCGATGAATCATTCGTAGACCTGCGCAAGAAGCGCATCCGTCACCGTACCCTTGAGTCGGTCGAGGCACAGACACGCGGGTTTGTCGAACAGCGCATCAAAGAGGAAAAGGAGGCTGAGGCCGAGGCGCAGCAGGCTTTGGTCGAGGCGCAACAACGATTGAACGAAAAGGTCGCCGAGGTTCAGAACCGGCCTGATCTCGACCAGCAGACCAAGCAGATCATGGCGCAGAACCTACAGGAGGTCGAGAATCGTCGTTTTGAAGTGCTGAAAAGCAATATCGAAACCCGCAAAGAAGCCACGGTGGCGGCTTCCAAAGAGAAGATGGAATCAGCCGTGCGCAGCATCCAGACACGCATCAAAACCCTGGCCGTGTTGTTGCCGCCGATCCCGGTGTTTGTCATGGGTGTGATGATCTTTGTTAAGCGACGAAGGCGCGAGTACGAAGGGGCGGTTGCATCCAGAAGGTTGAGGAGTTAAGCCATGCCGGAAAACAAAAAGACTATCACGTATGTTGCTGTCGCGGTGGTTCTTCTTCTGCTGGCCTTCATCACCTCTCCGAAGAAGCTCACCTCCGAGGCATTCATGGATCAGGGTGAACCATTCTTCCCTGACTTTGTCGATCCCAATGAAGCCACTACGCTCGAGGTTATCGGTTACGATGAGGCTACGGCATCGGCTGCGCCGTTCAAAGTCACTTTTGACGGCGGACGCTGGACGATTCCCTCGCACCACGATTACCCCGCCGACGGCAGGGACCGGCTGGCCAAGACGGCGGCTGGTGTCATTGGTATCACAAAGGACGACTTTCGTTCAAGCAATATGTCCGATCACGAAGCGCTGGGGGTGATCGATCCTTTGGACGAGGCTGCCGGTCTTACCGGTCGCGGTCAGCGTGTCACCATCAAAGGTAGTGGTGGCCAAGTGCTGGCCGACTTCATCATCGGCAACGAAGTGGAGCGGCGTGATAAGTTCCGGTTTGTCCGTGTGCCGGATCAGAATCGAGTCTACGCGGCGCGGGTCGATATCGATCTTTCCACAAAGTTCGAGGACTGGATAGAGACCAATCTGCTGGACGTTCAGAAGTATCGTGTCAGAAAAGTACTCATCAAGGACTATAGCATCAACGAACGAACGCGCAGTGTCGATCGCCGCGATGAATTGACTCTGACCAAAAAGGACGATACCTGGAAGGCGAAGAAGATGCCATCTGGGCGAGTCATCGATTCCGCGAAGATGGAAGAGTTGCTCAAGGCTCTCGAAGAACTGAAGATCGTCGGCGTGCGTCCCAAACCGGCGGGGCTGACGGCGTCATTGACTGAGGCATCCGAAACGCAGAAGGTGTCGCAGTCTGATTTATTCTCGCTGCAGAGCAAGGGGTACTTCTTTTCGCGAGATGGACAACTGCTTTCCAATGAGGGGGAGATGCAGGCGTTCACCAAGGACGGCGTGAAGTACACCCTTCGTTTTGGTGAAGTTGCCTACGGTACCGGCGAGGCTCTCACTGCCGGCGCGGATAGCACTCAGGACAAGTCCGGTCCGGCGGAGAACAGGTATCTATTCGTCACGGCGGAGTTTGATGCATCGATGCTCGGTAAGAAACCGACGCCGCCGACCGACAAGTCGTACGAGAAAAAGCCTGATTCCACCTGGACCGATGAGGACAGCTCTAATCGTCTGAAACAGGACGCCTACGCCAAGTGGGAGCGCGACATGGAGAACGGTAAGACGACGGCTGCCGAACTCAACGCCCGTTTTGCCAAATGGTACTACGTCATCTCAGCCGACAGCTACGACAATCTCCGTGTCACCCGCAGCGAGATGGTGGTGGTGCCGAAGGCAGAGGAGGGATAGGCTTATAGCACAGTAGTAGGTCAGGAGCACAGGGCTATTTGTTGGTCTCATCAAGATAAATGATTGCAATTGCTCTCATCGCTCTACGGTCACCACCCCAAGATATCGCGCCGATCCTGTTGGGCCTTCCCCGAAGCGGTTTGGAGTCGCCAATAATGATAGCGTCGGCGCCCTCCTCTGCTGCGCGTTCACGGAGTTTTCGTAGTAGCACTTCTTCGTTGTCGCCACCCCGTGCGGTTACGGAACCAATCTCCTTGTACTCGCGTGTCACCTTTGAGGCGTCCGAGTAAACATCCACGGTATGCTTGGGTGTTCGGGCCAGATTGTCGAAGGTGGCGTAATGGATAGTTGGACCACAACCGCAGACACTTATTATCACACTCAGTAATGCTACCAATTTCTTCATGCGATCCTCCTTCGTGTGTTGGACTTGTTGTTAGATAATATTGGGCGAATGGCCGATGATTGTCAAGGTCAACAGGTCACTTTGCCGATGGCTTCCACCGCTGGCGTGCGTAGGCTGGGCACAAAACAGCCCGCGAGCGATGGATACTCGCGGGCTTCATATCTTATGCGGAAGGCGGGACTTGAACCCGCACGACTTTCGCCACTACCCCCTCAAGATAGCGTGTCTACCAGTTCCACCACTTCCGCATTACGTGTCAAAGCTTAGCCGGCGGAGTCCCTACTGACCGGAGGGGTCGCTCGGGGCAGGAGGCGCCTGGTCGGTCGGTGCTACCTGAAACGGCGCGGTAGAGTCATCCAGTAACTGTTGCTGCTGTTGCTGACGAGCCTGCTCTATATCACGCTGGGCCTGCTGCGTGACGACCGAAGTACCCGTCTCATCACCGGGCCCGGTAGCGACCTGGCGCGACGATGACGACATGAAAGCCAGCGCGCCGCAGTTCAGCATGAAGATTACTGCCAAGTATGACGTTGATTTGGACAGAAACGAGGCCGCGCCCCGTCCGCCGAAAACAGCGCCGCCCATACTGCCGCTGCCGCCGAAGGCCGAACCAGCCAACCCTTCGCCCTTACTAGACTGCATCAGCACCACCAAAACAAGCGCAACGCAGGTCAGAACATGAAAAACTACCCAAGCTACAAACAAACTCTTACCTCCAGTCAAACAGCATTTATAATCCCGACAAAATCTTCAGCCTTCAGCGATGCTCCGCCCACCAGGGCGCCGTCGATATCCGGCTGACTTAACAGGTCGCGGGCATTGCCAGGTTTCACTGATCCACCATAAAGGATCGGTACTACCTTAGCGGCGGCTGGATCGTTTTGAGCCAGCTGACTCCTGAGAAACTTATGCACCGCCTGCGCCATATCGGGTGTCGCGGTCTTACCGGTGCCAATCGCCCAGACCGGCTCGTAAGCCAACACCGCCTGTCTAAGCTGGTCGGTCATCAGACCGGCGAGAGCGCCGTCCAACTGACCGCCCACGACCTCCTCCGTACGCCCGGCTTCTCGCTCGGTCAGG
>DAOVOW010000012.1 GCA_030629485.1 bacterium | reverse complement strand
GACAATGATCGGAAGATGGAACCGAGAACAGAGCTGCTCATACTCAGAACATCCCATCACACTGCAAACATGACCGGGCGCCAATAAGGCTTGCACCTGACACTCGGGAGAGGCCAGGATAGCTGCAATGGCAGGTGGGATAAGAACCTGGGCGCACAAGATCGAGAAGTTGCGAACGCCCTGTTGGTATGCCTGGTATACCACCGAGGCGTTTACGGGAGCTGTGGTCTCAAACCCAATCGCGAAGAAAACTACTTGCTTGTCAGGATGCTCGCACGCGATCTCGAGGCAGTCCAGCGGCGAATAAAGCGTGCGAACATCACCCCCCTGCGCTTTGGCGGACAGCAAATCCTGCTCGCTGCCGCGAACGCGCAGCATATCTCCAAACGAACAGAAGATGACATCCTCACGTGAGGCCAGTGCTATGGCTTTGTCGATCAGGTCGGTCGAGGTGACACATACCGGGCAGCCGGGACCATGCAGAAGGGTGACCTTGTCGGCAAGCTTCCGGTCTATGCCGTTTCTTACGATGGCATGAGTCTGCCCTCCACATACCTCCATTACCTTCCAGTGGCCGGCGCCAACCTCAAGGATAGCTCCAACGAGTTGCGCCGCCGCCGCGGGATCACGGTAATCATCCAGGAACTTCATCGACCGCCCACTCTCCCGGTTCTCGGGAGTTCCAATTGACCGAGATACTCAAGAGTCCTGGCCGCTTCATCGGGGTCGACAACACTGATGGCGAAGCCGGCATGTATAAGAACATAATCGCCTACCGTTGCTTCCGGCGCCGCCGACAGATTCACATTCCTCAGGATGCCGCCGAAACTGACTCGCCCTGACCGCGTGAGAGGAGCGTCGTCTGTTATGTCAACTATTCTGCCGGGAATCGCCAGACACATTTTTGTCACCTTTGTGTTGCCGGCGGCAAGCCGCCATGATTTGACCAAGCGCAATACCGCCATCGTTGGGTGGCACCCGCTCGTGTAAGTACACTTCACAGCCATGATGTTCGAGGGACGCCAAGGCGCGCTCGGTGAGGTATCTATTCTGGAAACAACCGCCGGCGAGCACGATCTTGCGCTCTCCGACCCTGGAAGCAACTGTGGCTATCATCTCTGCAAGGGTTTGATGGAACTTCGCGGCAATCATGGCCGGGGTAACGGAAGACCGCAAATCGCCGAGGATTTGACGCAACATAGGCTCCCAGTCGATGACGAATGGTGAGGCTGATGTGTCCAAGTCAAACTCATAGGTATCCGCCGACCGGATGTTCAAGGCGGCAAACTCCAGCTTCATCGCGGCCTGGCCTTCAAAACTCATCTTGTGACACAATCCAACAAGGGAAGCGATGGCATCAAAGAGGCGACCGGCACTCGAAGTAAGAGGCGAATTGATTTCCCTGCCAAGCATTTTCTTGATGGTCTTTAGCTCCGACTTTCTGAAGGACCTGGCCAGGGACAGGTCATCCATCGATACCGCAGCATCACCAAAGACCTCATACAACAAACCCAGAGCCGAACGGCGTGGTTCACGGATAGCAGCATCGCCACCGGGCAGGCGAAAGCATCGCAGATGTGCGACTCGCTCAAAGGAGTTGTCGTTGATTCTCAAAAACTCACCGCCCCAGATGGTACCATCGGTACCAAGCCCTGTGCCATCGAAGGCTACCCCGAGCAGCAGCGGCTCCAGACCATGTTCCGCCATACAAGACAAGACGTGCGCGTAGTGGTGCTGAACCGTCACGCGTGGGGCATCAAAGGTGCATGCGAACCGGGTGGACTGATAGTCAGGATGCTGGTCACAGACCACTCGGCCCGGATTCACATCATACATGGACATTAGTGACCCGGCTGTAGTGCCCAAGGTGTCGAAAGTGAGCTTGCTATCCAGGTCACCGATATGCTGACTGACAAAAGCACGCCTTCCTCTGGTTATACCGATTGCGTTCTTGAGTTGAGCGCCCACCGCCAGGCAGTCCGACACAGGTTCGGGCAGGTCAATCACTGTGGGAGCATATCCACGGGCGCTACGAAGTACGACCGGACGATCAGCAAGGATACGGACAATCGAGTCATCGACGTGTTGCGCTATGGGACGGTCATGCACCAGAAACAGATCGGCAACTCTGTGAAGCCGGGCGAGAGCATCGTGCTCATCGGTACCGATCGGTTCGTCCGACATGTTGCCGCTGGTGGCCACGATGGGACCACCCAGGTCAGCCATGAGCAGATAGTGCAGAGGGGTGTAGGGCAGCATGACTCCCAGGTATGGGTTGTCGGGAGCAACCAGATGCGAGACGTTGCCCTGTGTGGTTTCTGCATAAGGCTTCCGTTTCAGCAGTACTATCGGCGAGGCGCAGGAGGTAAGGACAGTCTTCTCAGTTGTTGTCAGTTCACAGTCGTTCTCGACCGACGGCAAGTCCGGATACATCAGCGCAAACGGTTTTTCCGGTCGGTTCTTTCGATCTCTCAGACGGCGCACGGCGTCGTCGTTGGTGGCATCGACAATGAGCTGAAACCCGCCCAGTCCCTTCAGGGCCAGTATCCCGCCCGCCCGTATCAAGTCACAGGCCTGGCTTAGAGCCTGTTCATGGCCGGCCAACGCTTTGCCCTTTTTGTCCCACAGCTCGAGATGCGGGCCGCACTTCGGACAGCCGTTCGGTTGCGCGTGGAAACGTCGGTTTCGTGGGTCTTCGTATTCCCGACGACATTCGTCGCACATGCTGAACCGTCGCATAGTCGTGTTGGCGCGGTCATAGGGGAGCGATTCTACAATGGAGTAACGCGGTCCGCAGTTGGTGCAGTTTGTAAACGGGTATCGGTAGCGACGGTTGGCAGGATCGAAGATCTCCTCTCGGCAGTCCCGGCAGGTTGCGATGTCCGGAAGGATCACGGCGTCAGTTTCGCCGTTGCGGTCACTCACCCGAACGTTGAAACCTGAGTAGCCGACAGGCGTAAGGTCGTCAACTTTCATGTCATCAATGTGGGCCAGAGACGGTTGTTCAGCTACGACGCGATCAAGGAACTGTCGAAGTCTGTTCTTGTCACCCTCAAGTTCAATCTGTACCCCTCCCAGTGAGTTCCTGACCCAGCCGTTGAGATCGAGGTCGTTGGCCAGTCGATAGATAAAAGGACGGAAACCGACGCCCTGTACCGTTCCTCTGATGCCGAGACGCAATCGTGAGGGCTGATCGATCTCGGTTACCGATGCAACCTTTGGTGCCAAGAGTCCTTCACCCTTCCGCCACTTCGATGCTATCCAACATTATGTCCTGAGCATGAGGGTCAAAGTTGTCCTGAAGAACCTCGACCTCGAGCCTGGCACCTTCCGCTATCGTGCCGGCCAC
This sequence comes from bacterium, assembly GCA_030629485.1. Taxonomy (GTDB): domain Bacteria; phylum Zixibacteria; class MSB-5A5; order GN15; family FEB-12; genus JAJRTA01. The sequence goes on along the minus strand of DAOVOW010000012.1, from coordinate 11,164 downwards.
GGCGATATCGAAATGTTCGCGGAGGTGATCGGGCGAGATCTGGGCCAGGGCGCCAAGTTTCACCTTCACACCGATCACTTTGTCGGCTCCGTTTTCTTCAGCGATGGTTTTGACCTTGCTCAGCAGGTCCTTTAGAAGTGAAGATTCATGCATTGCCGCTACCTGTTACATAATGATTAATCAGACTGTCGATATCCACAACGATACGTTCAATGATCTTGTCAGCGGCTTGCCGGACCTCCGTGGTCAGGTCGATACCGGCTGAGAAATTCTTACCCTCAATGCCGTACACTATCAATCCACGAGGAAGCCGATTAAGAACCCTGGCCAGTTCGATGACCTGGTTGACGGAAATCGAATGAGTCGACAACCCTGAGAATAAGTTGGAGGGGATAGACTCGCCCAGGGCATCGAAGTGATACGTCGTACCCGGAGAGGCTCCGGAGGAAGCGCAGTCAATCACAAAAGTATGGTCCGAGTCGGCCCAGGCATAGAGAAGAGCAAAGCCGTCGCCGATTCCCTCAACAACTCTCACGCCGCTGAGGGCAAGACTCTCAATCTGCCTGGCGACATACAGGCCGATCCCATCATCCGACCGGTAGGCGTTGCCGATGCCGACCACCGTTATGGCGTATTCTTCCACCGAGCGTGTCCTTTCTCAATCCCGCTGGATATCGAGTTTCAGGAAATGGCACGAACAGGACATACAGGGATCGTAGTTGCGTATCACCTGCTCACACTGCCAGGTGAGTTTCTCGTCCGTCAGATCGAGGTTCTTCTGCACGAACTGACGAAGGTCTTTTTCCATGGCCTTCTGGTTCTGCGACGTGGGAGGAATGATTCTGGCATCTTTGATGATCCCGGCGTCGTCGATCTCATAGCGATGATAGAGCAGTCCCCGCGGCGCTTCAGTGCATCCGTGCCCGACCCCGGCCTTAGGTGGCACTTCAACATATGGTTTGTCAGGAACTTTGTACGCCTTAATGATCCTCAGCGCTTCGTGACATGCGAACACAGTCTCCACACTCCGCACGATGATACTCTTGAATGGGTTCGTGCAAACCACCGACAAACCGGCTTCCTTAGCTGCTTTTTGCGCCACCTCCGGCAGTCGGTCGAAATTGTTGCAGTACCGAGCCATTGGTCCGGCCAGGTAGTCGTCTCGCTCTTTCACCTTCGCCTGCAGCGAGGTCGAATGCGGTACGTGGATCTCCTCAAAAGTGTCCAGGAACTGGTCGGTGCTGATATCGATTCCTTTGTTGGAGACGACTCTGCCTTCGGTGATGGGGTACTCGTCAGGATGTCGCAAGGATACAAACTCATAGTCTCTCTCGAACTCCGGGAAGGGCAGGGATGAGGCGAAGCGGACCGTTTCAAGAGATGCCTCCAGCGCCCACTGGAGAGGCTTGACGAATCGGAGAAGATCCTCTTTCGTCGGGACTTTGTAGAACCCCCCGACGCGCGGGTTCACCGGGTGGATCTCCCGGCCGCCGAGGAGCACCATCAAATCGTTGCCGATTTTCTTGAGCTTCAGTCCCTGATTGACGACATCCGGGTGGTCTTTGGCCATCCTGATGGCATCTTCGTAGCCCAGAAAGTCGGGGGCATGGAGCATGTAGATATGAAGCACGTGCGATTCTATCCACTCGCCGCAGTAGATGAGTCTGCGCAAGTCTCTGAGTGGTCCCGATACGGTGACACCGCAGACTGATTCCATAGCCTGTGACGAACTCATCTGGTAAGCGACCGGACAGATGCCGCAGATACGAGACGTGATGTCGGGCGCTTCGGTAAATTTGCGACCACGCAGTAAGGCTTCGAAGAATCGCGGGGGCTCGAAAACGCTGAAGCGGACCTCAGCCACCGCGTTGTCCTTGATCCTGACGTAGAGCCTGCCCTCTCCTTCCACGCGGGCCAGGTAGTCGACCTTGATGGTTCTACTTTTCATGCGCCTCGCTCTCCTTTCGGAACGGCTCCGCATAGGCATTGAACCCCCGGAACATTCTGACAATATCGTCTGACGGAACCTGCAACCGTTCAAACCAGGCGGCCAGCGATTTGGTATTCGGGCTTTCCATGGGACCGAAGCATCCGAAGCAGCCCCGGTTGTAGGACGGGCAAAGGGCGCCGCAGCCCATCTGTGTGACCGGTCCCAGGCAGGGAGTCCCGCTGGATACCATCACGCAGACGTTTCCTTTCATTTTGCATTCCATACAAACGCTGTGCGTGCCGATGTTCGGCTTGCGGCCGTTGAGAGTAGCGGTGATGAATTCCAGCAGTTGGTACTTGTTGATCGGGCAGCCGCGCAGTTCGTAATCGACCGGCACATGGTCGGAGATGGGGGTCGACTTGTTAAGCGTTTCGATATAAGCAGGATTGGCGTACACGATGGAAACGAAATCGTTCACATCGGCGAAATTGCGCAACGCCTGAATCCCTCCGGCAGTGGCACAGGCGCCTATTGTCACCAGACACTTCGACATCCTGCGAATCTTATGGATCCGCTCCGCATCGTGCGGCGTGGTGATAGACCCTTCCACCAGAGAGATATCGTACGGTCCCTTAATAACCGCCCGGGACGCCTCAGGGAAATTCGCAATGGTGACTTCTTTAGCTATGGCCAACAACTGATCCTCGCAGTCCAGCAAGGATAGCTGACAGCCGTCACAGGAGGCGAACTTCCATACGGCCAGTTTTGGTTTTTTCACAGCCGTCATGTTACAATTCCCGCCTTGTGAAAACACTCCACATTTTGTCGAGCCTGTATATCGGACCATCTCTGCATACGAAGCTGCTCCCGATCTGGCAGTGGCCACAAAGACCGACACCGCATTTCATGTTGCGCTCCATAGATATGTACATGCGATCATGCTGGATACCCTGTTTCTCCAGTTCCAGGGCGGTGAATCGCATCATAATTTCCGGTCCACATACCATGGCTGTGCTATGCTGTGGATCGAAGGCAGCTCGCTCGATGAGCGTTGTTACCACGCCGACATTGCCACGCCACGAACCGGTGGCGCGATCGACCGTAAGCTGTATATCCAGATCGAAACGCGACCGCCATTTCTCCAAATCCCTTCGGAAAAGGATTTCCTCGGGCGTGCGTGCCCCGTATAACAGGACGAGACGGCCATATTTCTCACGGTTCGCCAACAGGTAGTAGATCACCGGGCGCAGGGGCGCCAGCCCTATGCCGCCTGTCACCAGGACGACATCACTGCCGATAGCCTGCTCCACCGGCCAACTCCCCCCGTACGGCCCGCGGACGCCGATAGTGTCACCCTGCTTGAGCTTCCCGATCGCTCTGGTGACAGCGCCGACCACACGAATCGTATGCACAAAGATCTCGCCCTTAACCAGATCACCGGATATCGATATCGGGACCTCGCCGACGCCATACGTATACAGCATGTTGAACTGTCCCGGCAGGAACGCCATACCCGCGTCATCGGCTTGCGATTTGAGCTCAAGCGTAGTCGTGTCCGGCAACTCCCGGCGCACCCGGCGCACCGTGAATGGCCTCACTAACATGGGATCGGGCTGAGTCCCGGCGCCTGAGCGTTTACTTGTTTGCTGAGTTCCCATAAATATCCAACAATTGTAGTCTGGTTGCTTCCAGTTGCTGGGCAATGATTAGCACGAACCGTCTCATGACTTCATAACCAAGATCATGATCTTCTTCGCATTTCTCGCGAAGGCATTTGCCGTCAAGGGCAATGGCCCGGGTTAACTCCGCCGCGCGGGCATCGAAGTGCCACCGGTATGGCGGCACCAGCCACGACCAACCCAGGATTTCCCCGGCTTCCCTCGAGCGAATCATGATCGGTCCTTTCTGGGGAACATGCGTCTCGATGAGAACCCGACCGTGCCGGATGAAATAGAAGGCATCGGCTTCCTCACCCTCACGGATAATGAACTCCCCTGACTTGAAGACTACGTTCGAAGCGCAGCCGACCAGCAGTTTGATATGCTCTGCACCCAGCCCTTCAAGGAATGGATGCTCTCTGAGAGTCTGCTCCAAATCTCTCATAATAGTTATCCTCGTTCTATGGCCGAAGCCATGCTTTTATTCCGTCACCGTCAATTGCCGTGCTTCTTCTGTGATATCGATACCGACCGGACACCAGGTGATGCAACGCCCACATCCGACACATCCTAACATCCCGAACTGCTCCTGCCAGTACACTAACTTGTGCATCATCCACTGCCGATAGCGTGAAGTGACACTACTGCGTATGCTGCCGCCGTGGATGTAGGAATAATCCATAGTGAAACAGGAATCCCACTTCCGTTGCCTTTCAGCGTGCTGTCCGGTGAGATCACTACTGTCTTCCATGTTCGTGCAGAAGCAGGTCGGGCACACCATAGTACAGTTGCCGCAGGTCAGGCATCGCTCGGCTATCGTCTCCCAATGAGGGTCGTCGAATTTCTTGTTCAGCAGTTTTCCGATATGTTCGGAGTCAATAGTACGAGTCATGCCGGCGGCAGCTCGGTTGAGTTCCTTTTGCGCTGCCTTTATCTCCGATTCCTTCGGCTGTTTTACCGGCAGTTTGTCAACGAGTTTTTTTCCCGCTTTTGAACCAGGCTCCACAATGAAATAGTGCCGGTTTGAGACATACATCTCAGTCAGGGCCAAGTCGAAACCGGAGGTCGCTTTGGGTCCTGTCTTCATGGAAGCGCAGAAGCAGGTGCCGCCGGGACGCACACAATTGACCGCCACCACGAAGAGGTTCCGGCGTCGCTCCCGATATGAGTTGTCGATATACTGACCTTGGCTGAATATCTTGTCATGGATGGCCAGGGCAGCAAGTTCGCATGAGCGAACACCGATCAGGGCGCGCTTGACCTGGTCGGGCTCCGGTTGAATGACCTTGAAACCGTTGCCGTCCCGAGTGGCCTCCCAGAGCTTGTTTGTTGGTGGATGAAGGAACCTTCTCCAGGACTGCGAACCGATAGTGTAACCAAAAAGTGTCTTCTTCTTGTCTTTCACCAATCGGTATTTGCCGGGCTCACACACGTCAACCCAGCCGACGGGAAGCTCATCCACTGCATGAATCCTCTCGTAGACGATAGCGCTGTCCCTGACAGTTGGACCCAACAGTTCGTACCCACTGTCCGATAGCGCATCAAGAAGACTCTGAAAGTTCTTTCTCTCCAGTACGACAACATCCTTGTCCGGGAACGTTATCTCGGTCATGGTGGATCACTCCTCCTGTTGTGGCGACATGACACATACAGCATAGTGGTACTCATCCTCAAAAAGCTACTTGAAACTGCGAGCGTATGATGAAATCATAACCACCAGAACTCCATACCTTCAGCTATCTCGAGAATAATATCTCGTTCCCGTAAGATCCCTACCAATTCTCCTTCATCCATCACCGGCAGGTTGATCACGTGGTGGTGGACCATGAGATGTATCGCCTTCATGATGGGATCGTACACATCCACGCTGACAGGCTTATCCATTAGATCACGTATATTGCGCTTCCCGATCACCTTGCATTGGGCCATAAACATGCCGGTGAAGAAGGTTGTGTATGGAGAGTCTTCGAGGAATGAAGGCAGCACCAGCTTAAGCATGTCAACGAAACGGATCAACCCCACGAACCTCTCGCTACGGTCGTAAACAAGGGCCGAGCGAACCTGGCCGGCCTGCACTCCCTCCACCACCGGTTGGTAGAACGCCTCCCGCAGCGCAGCAATGGCATCAGAGACAGGTTGGTCTACATAGAGTCGGGGATAGCGTGATGGGGGCGCCATCAGTTCGGTAATGGTCCGCTCGCGCAGCGGTTTTTCGATGTCTCGATCCAGGAGCGTACGGATACGTTTGGCAAGCTGCTCCACGTCGATCGGCTTCTGCAGAAAGTCGACGATGTCCAGCTTGATGCCGGCCAAGGCGGCATCAAAGTCGCCGTGGCCGGTGAGAATGATTACGGGGAGGGTAGCGTCGATCTCTCTGATCTCTTGCAGTGTTTCGATACCACCCATTCCCGGCATCTTGAGGTCCAGAATGACCACGTCCGGCCGCTCGAAGTTGATTGCTGTTATAGCTTCTGTTCCGTCGGCGACATCAGTTACGGTAAATCCTCGTCTGCCCAGCGCTGTCGCTGTGGCCTGTCGGAAGTCATCTTCATCATCCACTAAGAGCAGCTTGAGCGTGGTATGTTCCATCTCCATTAGTATCTCCTTCTCCAACACCTATCCCATGGACGGCAGGTCACCAAAACCGAGCAATGGCCAGTAGAACATACTGAGCAACATCAGAACCGCGAAAGCTAAAACGACGCAGATTATTCCCACGCGCAGAAAGTCCTTCGCTGAAAGATAGCCGCTTGAGTAAACTATGGCATTTGAGGGCGTCCCGATTACCAGCAGATAGGCAAATGATGAGGCACAGGCCGTGGCCAGGCCGATGAACGGCGCCAGGGTTGTCCCGGGGTTGGCGACTTTGCACCTGATTCGTGGTGGTCATGGTTATCTACCTGACTTTCAATCCTGCGATCTTGACCGCTCCCCGGTGGTACCCATCAGGAAACAGCTTCTCTAATTCGTCCAGTTCCAAACCGTTATGTTCGCAGGTTTCAAATACGGTCGGGACTTCGCGATGCTCCTGGTAGTAGCTCCGCAGGAAGTTGATTATCTGCCAATGTCTCTCCGACAGACCGCCCGGCACTTTCATTTCCCAGGCCTTACAAACGGCAAACTGCCGGCTCCAATTGTGCGCTCGTACCAGGAAGCCGTTGGAGTCGATCTCATAGGTCTTTTCCGGTGACGAGGCGGCGACCTCATCGAGCCCATGCTCAACCCAGGCATATTTCAGGTAGCTCTCCTTGTATGTGATGCCCGCCAGTTTGCAAGCTCCCCGCATGTAACCAGTGGGGAAGAGATTCTCCAATTCTTTCAATCGAAGGCCATTTAATTTACAGGTCTGATAGACTAGTGGACACCTGCCGAATTCCTCGTATGTCTTGCGAATGAAGCGGATGACCTCCCAGTGCTTGGTGACGAGACCGTCAGAGATACCCAATCTGGGCGCCATCGCCTCGACGAAGTTCTCGTCCCACTTGTCGCTGTTCAGCAGGAAGGCTTCGGAGTCTACCTGATAAGATCTGTCATTCAGTATCACTTCTGTCATATGAGTCACTCTCCTCCGACCGGTTTCATCATGTCAGTCCGGATACCTCCTGCGGATATCCTGAATAAGTTCCGCCTGTTGCTGTTCAATCTGGCTTTGTCGATGCTCGAACAGCCGACGGATCGTCGTCGCCAGTTTCTCAATGTCCGGGGGTTTTTCCAGGTATTCATGAGCGCCCTGCTTGATTGCTTCCAGGGCTGTGACGTATGACGGGTGACCTGTGAGCATTATCACCTGGACACTGGGGTAGTACGTCCTTATCCGCCTCAGCACCTCAAGACCGTCGATGCCCGGCATCTTGATATCCAGAACAACCACGTCAACCAGGCTCTCTTTCAGGAGCGTCAATCCCTGTTCGCCGCTTTCGGCTGTATCCACATCCAAATCGCGGCGTTCAAGCACACGCTTCATCGAATCCAGGAACCTGACTTCATCATCAATGAGTATCACCCGCACGGGGACGGAGGAATCCGGCGGCGGTGGTTCACGATCCTCGCTTTCCCTTTGTTTGAATCGGACCACCACTTCGCGAATACGTGCCGCCATGTCGTCCATGTCGATCGGCTTTGACAGGTAGTCGGCGATACCGTCTTTTGACGTCTGAAAGGCATCATCGATGGATGAGTGACCGGTCAGGAGAATTACCGGCAGGTTAGGGTACTTCCGGCGAATGATCCTGAACACTTCGATGCCGTCGATATCAGGCATCTTGACATCCAGCACGACGACATCGTACTGCTTTTCATCCACCATCTCCAATGCTGTCACACCATTGGGGGCAACATCGACCTCCAGACCTCTTCGCTGCAACGCCTGTGATGAGGCGGTCAGGAAATCCTCTTCATCATCAACGAGCAGGACTCTACTTTTGTTGTCATTTTCTTCCATCAGAAACCTCCTACTCTTGCCCGGGTGGGTTTAACCGAAGCATGATATGCATGGCTGTGCCGTTTCCTTGTTCGCTCTCGGCTCTCATGCCGCCACCCCATGACTGCACGATGCCATAACAGACCGACAGCCCCAGCCCCGTTCCCTGGCCAACCGGCTTGGTCGTATAAAACGGTTCAAAGACACGCTCAAGGTCTTCTTGCGGAATGCCTGTACCGTCGTCTACTATCTGGAGATGCAGTCGGCCCTCTTCCTGAACTGCCCGGACGGTGACCGTTCCCCCGTGCGGCATGGCATCGATGGAATTATTGATCAGGTTCACCATCACCTGTTCAAGTTCCACCGGATCGACCAGAGCGCGGGGAAGGTTTTCCTCTATTTCAGCCACAATTTCTATGTTTCGCACTTTGGCGCGACGCTTCAAGAGGCGAATGGTCTCAAGAAGTCGCGGAGTGATATCTGTAGGCTCTACTTGAGACTCGCGCTTACGACCGAACTGAAGCATCTTACCGGTGATATTTGCACATCGCTCGATCTGTGTCTCGCATCGCCCGAGTGACTCCTGAATCTGTTCACGAGTCAGTGTATCGGCTTCTGACTCTGACAACAGGTCGGCAATGTTGGTCTGTTCGGCACTTATGATGGCCAGTGGATTGTTGATCTCGTGCGCCAGGCCGGTGGCCAGTTCACCAACCGAGGCCAGCTTGGCCGATCGGATAAACGCCCTCGACATCTCTTCGCGCTCAGCATGGGCTTTATTGATTTGTCCAGTAAGGTGCCAGGTGGCGAAAAACGTGGTTACGATGAGAAGCGCGATGGCTACAGCAACCACCAACGTCCAGTTAGCTATCGCCTGGTCGACCGTCGCCTGAACAAATGCCAGGTCCTGTTGAGCCACCAGCAACCAGCGGTTGTCATTGATCCAGGTAGTTGCTTTGATCCCCTCTGATCCGTCGATATTCACCCGTTCTTCTCTTACTCCGAGATGGACGTCAGTCAGGGGACCGAGCGTCCGGTCAAGGAGCGATCCGCCACGAGGTGTGGTTTGGTAAACCCCATAGCGATTCAGAATATAGACATCGCTGCCCTGCCCAAGTTCACTCGTCTGCACCAGTTTTTCAAACTGATCGCTGTTGATCGTGGCTCTGAGAATCCACGGCTCACCATCAGCGGCTACCTTCTTCACCGCCACGATACAGTGCGGTACCTGCCGGTACCCCAGAAAGACATCGCTGACGTACGCGCCCGAGACCATCACTTCCTTGAACCAGTCCGCCTCACGATAACTCAGACCGCGAAGCGCATACGGTCCCACGTATCCTACATGGTCTCCCTCGAAGTCGAAAACGCCCAGATCGACAAACCCCTTGTTGCTGGAACTGTTCAGATCAGCCAGCAGTTGGCGCAATCGCTGTGGGTCACTGATCTCTGTCAACGAATTCGACTCTGCAGCCAATTGGAGCAAATGAACCCGCTCCTTGAGATTGGCCTCGATAGTCTTCCCATGGCTGAGAACGAGGTTTCGCATAACCTCCAATGACTTCTGTTCCAACAATTCGCCGAAAACGACCCACGAGCCGAACCCTGCCAAAAACAACGGCAGCAAAGCCGCCACCAGAAGCACCGCTACAATCCGCCAGCGCAACGTCTTCCCGGTTCCCATTATGTGGCTCAGTCCGGTAGTCATTGCGAAACCAAGTTGTAGTAGTTCATAGTCATCAGAGACTCACCTTATGCCGTCATTCATCTTGCTTCTGTCACACAGCCATAGCAAGACCCTTGCCACATTTGAGCCTTATGACATATCCGGTTGTGTCACAAGAGATTGCGAACGAGACTTTTACTTGACAAACGGATTGACTATATTATATTGAAATATGATGATTGCATATTGCAATACACATCGAGAGCGGACAACATGATGGATAGGAGATAAGAGCTTGTTGCGAGAGTCACCTAAGTACAGTTGCGGCGGTTCTTGTCCGCCGCGGCGGATGTGACCTGCCGCCCTTGTCTGATATGTAGTTATGTGTCGGGTCACAATCCCGTTGAAACGGTATCAAGACCCAACACAACCGGGCACGAGCCTTATCAACAAGCCCATAATTCGAGGTATCTGAATGCCGATTGATCGCAAACCGAAAGAAGCATCGTTGCAGTTTCTGGCGGCAGTACCCAGCCAACCGTTCCAGCACACGCTGGAGATGGCCCGCAAAGTCGCGCCGTTTGATACGTCGATCCTGATAACCGGTGAGACGGGCGTCGGTAAGGAAGTGATTGCCCGTTACATCCACAGCGCCTCACGCCGCGCCGGCTACTCCATGCTGTCCGTCAATTGCGGGGCCCTCCCGGAGACTCTGTTGGAAAGCGAGTTGTTCGGTCACAGGGCCGGGTCCTTCACCGGCGCCGTGCGAGACCGTAACGGTCTGTTCGAGCAAGCTGCCCGAGGCACCATTCTTCTGGATGAAATAGGAGACATCAGTTTGTCCACGCAGGTGAAGTTACTCCGGGTCTTGCAGGAACGGGAGATACTTCGAATCGGTGAGAATATCCCGCGCAAGGTCGACACTCGCATCATCGCCGCCACCAACCGTAATCTGGAGCAAGCTGTCGCTGAAGGCAGATTCCGCGAGGATCTTCTCTATCGGTTGCGCGTGATTGAGATTGTGGTGCCACCGCTCCGTGAGCGACCGCAAGACATCCTGCCGCTGACTGACTATCTCGTGCAGAAGCTCTCGGTCAGGTTGGGTATCCCCAACCTGCGTCTGGATGATTCATGTCTGAAGCGCTTCAAGACCTATCACTGGCCCGGCAACGTGCGAGAACTTGAGAATGCCATCGAGCGGGCCGCTGTCCTCAGTGGTACCGGCGAAATCAAAGCGGAACATTTGCCGCCGCAACTGCTGGACCCCGGCGGATCCAGGCAACATGCGGACTCGGCGCCATCGCGGAGTCTGAGAGAAGTTGAAATGAACTACATCAAGGCCGTGTTGAAGGCGACCGGTGGGCATCGCGGCCGGACGGCAAAGACCCTGGGAATCAGCCCGGCGACGCTTTGGCGCAAGTTGAAGAACGAATAATGAAACACCTGAGCGAGAATACCAAAAAGCCATTGCCATAAGACAAGCTGTGTCT
>DAOVOW010000368.1 GCA_030629485.1 bacterium | reverse complement strand
TTGCGGGGGTATCGACCTACGATATTCGCAGCTTTGTTGACGACATAAGTATCGGGGATATCGTGTCGAAAAACTGCGACTTTGCCGACGCCTATTTCTACGGGAATTTCCGGCGGTTGCGGATCGGGTCGATTGAGGCAAGCCACGAATCCGTAACAGCGCAGCCGTGCTTGTGGTTGGAAAGCGACGTGACCACCTACGCCGAAGACGTAACGCTTGGCCGCATGGATTATTTCCAGAAGAACGCGCCGCTTATCGAGGCGGAGAATGTTGATTTCGTTTGGCATCAGGTGACGGGGGTATTCGACACGATGAATACCGAGTTTCTATCCGTCGATGATGATGGCATTATAATCACGACCATCCAGACCCCGGCATCGGCGGCGGCAACCGGGGTTAAAGGGACGCTCTGCTGGGATGCGTCTTATGTCTACGTCTGCACCGCGACGGACACTTGGGTGCGCGCAGCACTGGCAACATGGTAATAAGGACGGATCATGGATGACGACTTGAAATGGATCATCGGCATAATGGTGGGTATCGCGGTAACGTCTGGCGGCGTTCTGATCAAATCATTCCGGGGCCTGCACCTCAAAATAGCGGAGAACCACGGGCACATGAACACGCGAATCGACATGATCAAGGACGATTACGTAAGGCGGGACGACTTGACCCGTGACATGGATCGGATCGACACCAGCTTGCATGACCTGCGCCAGGAAATACGCGAGAACAATGCGCAGGTTCTATCGGCCATTGCGGCCATCGCATCCAAGCCGTGACAGTCCGGGGCGGGTATGATAGGGGTGGGGCATGAGAAAACTGACAGAAATCGTGATCCATTGCAGCGCAACCCAACCCAAGTGGATGGCCGGGCAACCCGTCACGGCGGCTGTTGCTGAGATCGATCGATGGCACCGGGCTAAGGGATGGTCTGGGGGCGTCGGGTATCATTACGTGATTGACCGGAAGGGCTGGCTCGGAATTGGCCGGCCACTCGGCAAGCGCGGCGCGCACGTTGCGGGTCACAATACCGGCACCATTGGCATCTGCCTTCTGGGAGGATACGGGTCGAACGAAAACGACAAGTTTGCCGACCATTACACCCCGGAACAGGACGACTCATTGCGGGCGTTTCTTGCCGACCTGATGGACGAACACCCGACGATCAACAAGATTAGCGGCCACAATGAATACGCGGCCAAGGCGTGCCCCGGATTTCAAGTGTTTGATTGGCAGAATGGCCGCACGCTTTATAACGCCACCCGCAATTCTGAAATTGCGAGTAGAGGGGCCATAGCGGCATTCTTCAGGGCAATGCGTATGCTATTCGGAGGCAGGAAATGAACAACCCAAAATCATCCAAGATCAACTGGACAAGCGGGGCCACGGCCTTGGTTACAATCTTGTTCTTGGCCCTCGAATTGCCAAAGGAATACCTGCCTCACGTCCTCGTTCTGGTCGGCATTGTCGTGCCCCTGATCGTGATTGTGTTCCGTACATGGTGGACGGCCAAATGATCGCCACCCTGTTAGCGCAGTTCGCGCCCGCCATTCTGGCCGCTGTGGCGCTTCTGGTGGCTTTCATGGGCTACGGGGCCAAACAGCGCGCTAATGGCCGCAAACAGGCGCAGGCTGACGCGGTGGAGGACAGCAACAACCGACAGGAGCTAGGCAATGAGGCTGCAAACGATTTGCGCGGCGTTGGCCGTGATGGTTACATTGACAGCGTGCGAAAGAACGATGGCCGCTGGGACTGATGCCGGTTGCGCGTCTTATGGCGTGGCCCGATCTTCTATGCCGACTGATATGAGCGTTCTGCCCGGCAAATGGCTGCAATGGGTGGCACGAACTGACGCGCGAATGACTGGAACTTGTAGATAGGAGACCACCATGAAACTTGCCATTATCTTTGCCTTAATCGCATCACCAGCCGTTGCCGCGCCAGTGTGCGGGCCTACCGATCAGGTCAGCGCCGCCCTCACCAGCAAATACGGCGAGGTGGCGTCATTCTCAGGGCTGACCAAGCAGAACAACCTCATGACCATCTGGATTAACCCTGAAACGGGCGCATGGACTGCCATTATTTCAGATGCCGCCGGGAAGTCGTGCATGGCGTCGAACGGCGAGGCCGGGTCAATAATTGAACACACGCCTTCTGGCGATCCAACTTAGGAATACACACATGGGCATGAGCATTGGCATTGGGGTTCACATCGGGAGCGGTGGTGTGGGCGCATCAGGTGGCGGGGGCGAGGTCACGGACCCCAACGTAAACAGCATTGCGATTAACGGGTGGCAGGCCAACTATACCAGCCCACCTGCCTTCGATCCGGTTGGTGATCCGAAGTATGTCGTGGCCCTGCGCGACGGGTTCAATGCCAGCGGGGCAGCGATTACGGTCACTGACGACCTGATTATCATGGGCCGCACCCGACAGGTGTATCCAAACCAAGCAACGCTGGAAACCAGCGACGTTCACCTGAATGATTTCGTTTTCGCCGGGGAAGTCATCACGGGGGTGACGAACAACAGCACCCGAGCCTATCCCAAGCCGATCTGTTGCTGGTTGGACGGCGGGCTGCGGACGGTTTACGACCAGTCCTACACCGCTAAGCTGGCCGTTGCTCACCAGTTTGCCAGATCGGGACGCCCGGTTGCCGCGGTCAAGTTCTCGGCCACCGATGGTGTGACCACAGTTTCGTCAACTGTCTCAACCATGACCAAGACGGATTACACCGCGTCTGGCCTGTCTGCCCCGCATTTTGAGGCCACGCTTGATCTGTCCACACTGGCTGATGACGCGCTAATCACCATCGACGCCACGATATACCCGTGGGTTGGTGACACGGCTTTCGTGGCCAGTACCGATTTCGCCGCATATCCGTCTGGCAATTTCTGCGAAATGAAGGTGCTGAACCTGTCCACTGAGGGGCCGGTCTATGCCTATGTCGATGGTGTTGGTGCAGGAACCCCGGCTGTGCATGAAACAGCGGCCACGGCTGCGACCACACCATATGCGACCATCCTCGCGGCAATGCAGGCTGTGTCCGCCTACAACAACACGAACTTTGCGCGGAACAACGCAACGGGCGGGATTATCAGGGTCGAGAACGGCACATACGCGCACGAGGATTTGTCTGCGGTTGCGGTCGGGGATGCGGGGCCGGTGCTTGAGGGCGTGAAT
>DAOVOW010000192.1 GCA_030629485.1 bacterium | reverse complement strand
CAGGAGCTACCTTTATTGATAACGGCGATGGGTCCGGCACGTTTGACTGGACCCCTGGCTTCACTGATGCGGGTATCTACAACGTCACCTTCTATGCCGCTGACGGCGCGTTGATCGATAGTGAACAAGTCGTAATAACTATCAACGAGGCCGGCAACCAATCACCGGTTCTTGACCCCATAGGTCCGCAGGCGACCACTGAAAACGTCAATCTGAACTTCGGCATTACGGCGAGCGACCCGGACGCCACCGTCCCGGGCCTGTCGACTTCGACGCTGCCGACCGGCGCAACGTTTGTTGACAACGGAGACGGTTCCGGTGATCTGAACTGGACCCCAAGCTTCACTGACGCAGGTATCTACAACGTCACCTTCTATGCTGATGATGGATCCTTAATCGATAGCGAACAGGTAGTTATCACCGTGAACGAGGTCGGCAACCAGCTACCTGTTCTGGCCGCCATTGGCTCACAGACGACCACCGAAGGCATCAACCTGAACTTCGGTGTCTCATCCACTGATGCGGAGAGTACGCCGACCCTGACAACCTCGTTGCTGCCCTCCGGCGCCTCCTTTGTCGACAACGGTGATGGCAGCGGCACGTTCGACTGGACGCCGGTCTACGTGCAGAATGGGGTCTACGACATTACCTTCTACGCCACCGACGACTCGGCGGCGGTTGACAGTGAAATCGTTACCATCACGGTCAACGAAGCCGGCAACCAACCGCCGGTGCTGCAGCCGATCGGTGCTCAGATAGTTCTTGAAAGCGTGCTATTGAGCCTGCCGATCATCGCTACCGATGCCGACAGCACTTTCCCATCGCTGCATACCTCGACTCTGCCGACCGGTGCGACGTTTGTAGACAACGGCGACGGGACCGGTAGTTTCGACTGGACGCCCGACTTCTTCCAGAGCGGTGTCTACGTGGTTCTGTTTTATGCCTCCGACGGGCTGGTTGATGACAGCGAATTTGTAACTATAACCGTAACCGAAGCCGGCAACCAAACGCCGGTCCTAGCAGCCATCGGGCCGCAATCCGGCACTGAAAATATACTGCTCAATATCGCCGTGACGGCTTCCGATGGTGAGTCGATCCCGTCCCTGACAACGTCCACCTTGCCGACCGGTGCGAGCTTCATCGATCACGGCGACGGCAGTGGCGATTTCAATTGGACACCCGGCTTCACCGACGCCGGGATTTACAATGTGACCTTCTACGCTACAGATGATTCCGCCGCGGTCGACAGTGAATTGGTTACGATCACTATCAACGAGGCCGGTAACCAATCACCGATTCTTGATCCCATCGGTCCCCAGACCGGAACTGAAAACGTCAATCTGAACTTTGGTGTCACCGCGAGCGATCCGGATGCTACCATCCCGGCCCTGTCGACTTCGACCCTGCCGACAGGAGCTACCTTTATTGATAACGGCGATGGGTCCGGCACGTTTGACTGGACCCCTGGCTTCACTGATGCGGGTATCTACAACGTCACCTTCTATGCCGATGATGGTCTGGCTACGGATAGCGAGATAGTAACGATCACCGTCACGGACTTCAACCGTGGCCCGACAACTGATGCCGGACCGGACCAGTTCGGCGTGGCAGTAGGAAGTCTGGTCACCCTCGACGGTACTTCTTCAAACGACCCTGATGGTGATCCACTCAACTACAACTGGCTGCAGATCGGCGGTACGATTGTAACCCTGTCCAACAACGCTGACTCCATGCCGACCTTCACGCCGCCGGTGACCGACACTTACACCTTTGAGTTGACCGTCGATGACGGTGTGCTATTCGCGGCGCCGGATACTGTCTCGATCAACGTCGTCAACGCCGCCCCACCGGTAGCCGTTAGTGACCTGACGATTCAGATTCTCGCCGATGCTATTCAGCTTAGTTGGAGCGCTGTCAGTCTGGACACGGACGGCTTTGCCACCAGTGTGGACCGCTACGTGATTTCGCGTGGCACGCGTGCTTATTTCACGCCGGGTCCCGCTGACTCGATCGGCGCGACCGACGACCTGACAACTATCTTTACCGACAGCGACCTCGGCGGCGCCAATGTGATCGGCGATACGCTCAACCAGTATTTCTACATCGTAGAAGTCGTTGACATTTTCGGCAACCGCTCAGCCGTATCAAACCGCGTCGGTGAGTATGACTACCAACTGGTAACGACGGCCACAACCAACTACAACCTGGTCGGTATCCCGTTTGCCAACTCCGGCATCACCGATGCCGACGGTTTGATCAGCGCCATCGGCAACAGCAATGTGTTCACAGTGAACAATTTCGATGCGTCCTCGCAGAGCTTCGAGGCGCGCTTTGCCGCCGGTTTCGGGACCAACTTCGTGGTCTCTGTTGGCGGCATCTATCAAGTCAACGCCGCAACCGACACGATCTTCAGCGTGGCGGGCTCGATTCCCGATTCCGGCACGGTTTCATACAGCTTACAGACTACCCCGACGACCGATTTCAACTTCCTGATGATTCCCTTCGAACTTGAGGACAGTTTCTCGGTCGCTCAGGATCTGCTTAATTCGATACCGGGAGTGCTGAACACTCTCAACAATTTTGTCGCCGGCTCCCAGAGTTACCAGTCGCGCTTCGCGGCCGGCTTTGGGGTCAACTTCCCGGTTAACGCTGGCAAACCATATCAGGGCAACGCCGCCATGGACGGTGTCTTCCCGGGACCATAGGGAGGTGGTTATGAACGTGAGAAAAAGTGACGTTACTATAGATGGAGGTTTGGTGGTGAAGAACAAGAAAACAGATCGCAGGTCACTCTGCCTGTATGCGCTGGTGTTGGTGACGGTGGCAACTCTTCCACTGTCGGCTTTCGCCCAGGGCTCTATTTTTGGGGCAGTGCAGAATGCCGATCTGTCGACACCGGCCAATGGCGATATTAGTTTCTTCGGTTTCCTGGATGATACCGACGAAGAAATCAGAATTGAAACATCGACCGGCGCGGGCTATGATGCCGGCAACTGGTTCGATGATTTCCAGAACTACCTGACCGAAGCGCCCGGGAACCCGTACGACTACTATTTCTACAACATAGCGATCGACGAGGGCTTTCACCTGGCCAAGCTCATCCCGAACAACTCCTTCCAGCAGGAGGATATCCAGCTTGGAGCCGTCGCCTGGCCGTTTAAGCCGACCGGTCTGATCGGAACGATTGTATCCAGTAGTTCAGCAGTCATCAACTGGAACGCCGCGCCCGGTATGACCTATCATGTCTACCGTCGTGTTGCCACCTCCAGCGGATCGTTTTTCCGTATCGACGATCCGTCCGGTTCGCTGAGCAACGTCGGCGTGTCGGACAGCTTCTACGTCGATGGTACCGTTGACGGCGTGAGCTCTTACGACTACCTGATCATCGCCGAGGACGCCTCGGGCAACTACTCGCAGCACTCGGACATCATCACCGTTAACTCCTCGGTTGTCAACGCCCCGGTAGTAGCGAGCATCGTGCCCGACAGCGGGCTGACCCTTGGCGGTACCCTGGTGACTGTTTACGGCTCCGGTTTCGACATGGCCGGGGCTGGTGCTCTTGTCGGAGCGGCTTCGCTCACCGGTGTTACTGTTGTCTCGCCGTTTGAAATCACCGGCACCACTCAGGCCTCAGCGGCCGGACCGGCTGATGTTTCGGTAAGCAACCTTGCCTCCGGGCAGGTGTCGAATATACTGGTCGGCGCCTTTACATATATTTTGAATTCACCGCCGGTGCTGGCGGCCATCGGACCGCAGGGCGGCACCGAAGGGACGTTGATCACATTTACGCCCACCGCCACCGACGCTGATGGCGGCTTCCCTGTCATGACCAGCAGCACCATCCCGAGTGGTGCGACCTACGTTGACAACGGTGATGGCACGGGCACTTTCACCTGGACGCCCACCTTCTTTGACAACGGAATCTACAACGTCACTTTCTATGCCACCGACGATGTAGAACCGAGCCTGGTCGATTCTGAACAAGTGGTGATCACCGTGGCCGAGGCCGGCAACCAGCTACCCGTGCTGGCCGCGATCGGTCCGCAAGCAATTACTGAAAACGTGCTGCTGAGCTTTGCAGTCACAGCCACCGACATCGAGAGCACGCCGGTTCTGACTACGTCAACCCTGCCGACTGGCGCCGTCTTTGTAGACAATGGCGACGGCAGCGGCATTTTCGATTGGACACCTGATTTCACCGATGCAGGAATACATAACGTCACTTTCTACGCTACTGATGATTCAGCCGCCGTCGACAGCGAGCAGGTGGTCATTACTGTAAACGATGCTGGTAATCAATCGCCGGTACTGGCCGCTATCGGTCCGCAAACCGCGACCGAGGATGTGAATCTGAACTTCGGTGTCACGGCCACTGATCCCGATGCCACCATCCCGGCCTTGTCGACATCGACCTTACCAACCGGCGCAACTTTTATTGATAACGGCGATGGGTCCGGCACGTTCGACTGGACGCCGGGCTTCACCGACGCAGGAATTTACAACGTCACGTTCTATGCCGATGACGGCGCGTTGATTGATAGTGAACAAGTCGTTATCACGGTCAACGAGGCAGGCAACCAATCACCGGTTCTTGATCCCATCGGTCCACAGACCGGAACTGAAAACGTCAATCTGAACTTTGGTGTCACTGCGAGCGACCCGGATGCTACCATCCCGGCCTTGTCGACATCGACCTTACCAACCGGCGCAACTTTTATTGACAACGGCGACGGCTCCGGCACGTTCGACTGGACGCCGGGTTTCACTGACGCCGGGATACACAATGTCACTTTCTACGCCGACGATGGCGCCCTGATTGATAGTGAACAAGTCGTCATCACCGTCAACGACGCCGGTAACCAGCCGCCGGTACTGGCCGCTATCGGTCCGCAAACCGCGACCGAGGATGTGAATCTGAACTTCGGTGTCACGGCCACTGATCCCGATGCCACCATCCCGGCCT
>DAOVOW010000268.1 GCA_030629485.1 bacterium | reverse complement strand
CGTCGCCCCGACCTCGGCCTTCTGTGCGGTCACTCCAGCAGAATCCACGTCGACCAGGGCCTCCTCAACAGTCTGGGGATGCAGGGTCGGTGCTGTGTCGGCTTCGTTGGTCACGGCAAAAGCCGCTAGGCAGAGGGTCAACAACATCAGGGCGGCTGGCATGATTGTTCTTGTGGTTGATATCACCATCAGGGACTCCTCATCTTGAGTTTGTAGGGCAGGATCCCTGTGATCCTGCCGCACCGTGTCGGGTCTGCCAGAGACCTGACCTACAAGACTAAGATACCTCGTGCAGGCGCCACCCGAAAGGTGGAAAATCGGTGCGCGGTGCACGTCCTCGTGCACCGCGAAAGGCAGCCAGCCACCAAAGACAACATTGTCATTGTCAAGCTGTGTGGAATCTTATACATTACCTCGAAACCGGTTGTCCGTTTATGCATCCCCACGGTAGCTATTACTGAGGCTTGCAGCAACCAGGAAGTCTCCAACCGACCTTGTGCGCGGCGTATGTCAACATGCGCCGCCAAGGGACCCGACTTGGTCGGGCGGATTGATCGGCCGGCAGATGTAGTTAGGAGCCGTCAGGCAGAGACGCCTGACGGCACAAGGAAATGAGATTGCCGCGCTCCTTACGACACGAGTATCTTCGGTCGCTCGCAATGACGATGGGAGCAGCTTTTTCAACAAGCCATAAAGCAGGAGAACCTACCCCATGATGAACTTTGAATACTGTAACCCCGTCCGCATCCTCTTTGGAAAAGGAGAGATCACGAAGCTCGGCGAGTTGATCGACAAATCGCTGAGAGTGATGATGATCTACGGTGGCGGCTCGATCAAGAAGAACAGCGTGTACGACCAGGTGATCAAGGCGTTGTCCAATCATACCGTCACTGAGTTCTCCGGAATCGAACCAAACCCACAGTACGACACTTGCATGAAGGCAGTTGACATCGTCAAGAACGATGGTATTGGATTCCTCCTCGCGGTCGGCGGCGGATCGGTTCTTGATGCCACCAAGTTCATTGCCGCCGCGGCGCTGTACAAAGACGGCGACCCGTGGGATATCCTTCTCAAGCAGACGCCCGTCAAAGAAGCGTTGCCGCTCGGCGATGTGATGACTCTTCCGGCCACCGGCTCCGAGATGAACCCCGGCTCGGTGATCTCGCGCGTTGAAACTAATCAAAAGCTTTTCTTCGGTTCGCCCGCCGTTTATCCCAAATTCTCGATCCTCGATCCCGAAACAACATTTACTCTGCCACCCAGGCAAACGATCAACGGCATCGTCGACGCCTACATTCATGTGGTAGAGCAGTACCTCACTTTCCCGGCCAATGCTCCCTTGCAGGATCGTCTGTGCGAATCGATCATGCTTACGCTTATCGAGGAAGGTCCCAGGGTGCTGAAGGATCCGAACAACTATGACGCGCGGGCCAACATCATGTGGGCGGCTACCTGCGCGCTGAACGGATTCATCAGCCTCGGCGTGCCACAGGACTGGGCGACTCATCTGATCGGCCATGAAATCACCGCCGAGTATGGGCTGGATCACGCCCAGACTTTGGCTATTGTGCTTCCCGGAACCATGCAGGTGCAACGGGATAAGAAGAAGGAGAAACTTCTGCAATACGCCGAGCGCGTGTTCGGCATAACGAGTGGCTCAGAGGACAAACGTATCGACGCTGCGATTGCCCGAACCGAGGAGTTCTTCCGCTCGGTCGGGCAGAAAACGAAACTGTCCGAGTACGACATCGGTCCGGAGGCGTGTGATGTCATTGCCAAACGGATCGGTATGTTCCCCTTCAAGCTCGGTGAGCAGCAGGATATCGGCGAGGAGAAGACACGCGAGGTGCTGAAGCTGCGGGTGTGATGGGAGCAGTTCAGATCGGCAATCTCATTGACAGCACCGTGTCGGGTCTGCCAGAGACCTGACCTGCGAGACGGGGCGTTTTCACCCCGAAGTTCACCATACCCGACAATGTCCTCAACCCGCCGGAGGGCGACACTCCTAAGGGTGACGCCTCCAACTCAGCGAAGCATCCCTGACCTTGCGCCGGCTTTCCCGATCGTGTTCAGGGGGATAAAGAGACTCGGCTTAAGCCACGGGGCATCAGGCCTATTTCCCCTGCGGCGGTAGCACGTGCTCCCACTTGATATTCGTCGAGTTCTTGCGAAGGCTGAATATGAACGGTCCGAACCGCACTTGCTGGTAATGCTGACCGAGATACCTGGAGGCCTCGGCTGCAGATTTCCACAACTGGACGATCACGTCAGGTTTCAGTTTGCCAAGGGAGTAATCGTAATCCCGCTTCATGTGTCCCGGCAGGAACTCCGGAAACCGGCCGCTGATGAGGTCCGGCTTGGATGCCTGACGC
This sequence comes from bacterium, assembly GCA_030629485.1. Lineage (GTDB taxonomy): Bacteria > Zixibacteria > MSB-5A5 > GN15 > FEB-12 > JAJRTA01. Next base: position 1,805 of record DAOVOW010000268.1, on the reverse strand, counting down.
GCAATGGTATGGTCATTCTTGCCCAGGAGGTCGACCGTATGCCGGTTGGCAAAATACGGAATGGCCCCAGCCCAGGTCACGGCGATGGTCGCGTTCGGCTCCGTGATCTTTGTCACCAGTCGGGCCCTACGAATCATGTTTTCATTGTCAACGTAATGAAGCGGACGGTCGAGCAACAGCCATTGTCGCAGACTGTCGGACCCGCGCAAAGAGTTGAACGCAACCATAGAGAGGCACACGAGCAACACGGTGAGTACCGAAGGAACCGCCTTGAGACGGATGAAACCGGCCACGGAGCTGCCAAACCGCACCAGCAAGTGACCATACAGCACGAAGAACACGGGAATGCCGATGCTGACGAAGCGATTGGCTCCACCCCACCAGTCCCATACATCCCCGCCAACATATATGCTGTAGGCGAGCTGAGCGCCGAACAAAGCCAGAAGCAGAGTGACTTCCCTCCGGGGACGAGATACCAGAACAACCAGAGGCAAGAGCAATGGCAGTAAGTACATATTCAGGAAGAACTCTATGAATACTTCGAAGCCTCGTGCGATCCGAAGACCTGCCGGATAGCCGGTCATCTTCAGGTAATATGTATTTGGCAGTATATCGCCATAGTAAAGAACTCGAAATAGAGTCTGAGCAGCCAGGAAAGCGCCGATCACGACTGCCCAGAGCAACAGGGTACGACGCCAGTTACTTCCCGGCGCCCGCAGCAGGTACAGAAGAACTACCGCGCATGGGACAACCATATCAAGGCGTATCAGCGTGGACGCTCCCAACAGCACAAACAGCCAGACAGGTTTCTCATTCGTGCGCATCACTCGCGCCGACCACAGGCACGACAGCGTCATCACGCAGGCCAGCACACTAACCTCCATACCCTGAAGATTCCACGTGTTGAGCGGGAGATAGAATGCCGTCAGCGCGGCGGCGATCAGAGACACAGCCGGTGTCGACGGAAACAGGTAATTGGCAAGTCGTCGTATCAACACCAGGTTCAGCAGACCGAAAAGACCGCCGAGTATCTGTATGGCCAGGCAGATTTTTGTCTGTGCGATCGGCAATAAGTGGACAGCGACCATTATCAGTACCCACAGGAGGTTGGTATACCCCTCTACTCGTTCGCCACCGGGATTGAAGACGAGTCCATACCCTTCGGTGAGATTTTTCGCGTATCGCATCGAAATCATGGCGTCGTCCAGAAGAGTGAAGTAGCCCACATCATCCACGACTATGCCGGTCTGCGCAATGTACAGAACGGCGTAGAGAATATACGCGGCCAACAGGACCAGATATATTATAGTGTGGATGCTTAGCCGTGTGCCGATTCGAGATACCATTGGAGTAATTTAGTCCGCCCTGGCCGGTTGGTCAATTACAATCAGCGGTTAGGTATCCAACGGGTGGGTCTCTTTGTGCGTGGACGGGTGGCCCATCCGCATGCCGTGGGGAAATGGGTTCGTTTTGTGCATTTTTGTATTCGGATAACAGCATCGGTGGTGATTCCGTGGCCGGCATGACTTGGACGTGATACAGTTGGCGACGGTTTGTTTTGCACTGATAGTCATTGGCTGGTCCTTTATTGACGGTTGCACAGGCGCATTTTGTGTGGAATTGGTGGTGTTCTTGTGAGACTCGTAGGGTGGGTCCGTCTTCGGACCCGCCACTTACCGGAACACGTTGGTACTCAGTCATTCTGGCGAAGGCCAGAATCCAGTCTTCGCCCCAACGCACAACATCGGGTGCCCGCCGCAAACTTGGTCGGGGCGGTGTGCGGATGAAAAGGTGCCATTTGCCGT
>DAOVOW010000252.1 GCA_030629485.1 bacterium | reverse complement strand
TTGAGGGAGATGCCGAATCTCAAAGTGCAGTTCGATCCCGACTATTTTTTCGTGCCGCCGGTTGCAGAGCTTGATGTCGACCGCATCGTATCCTCAATGGCCTGGAATGTCGTCATAACCAAACCACCCGACATATCCGGCGACGTACATATAAGGCTGGAGACCCCTCGCGGTGTGTTCGCCGGCGCCTATCGGACTGATCTTTCGCTGGACGAAGGCTCGATTCGTCGCACGGTGCGCATCCCGTTCAGTGTCTCCAATCTTCTCGAACAGGGCATCCACTTTCCAACGGTTTCGCTGGTTATCGATGGTCAACTGGTGGCCGCCGATACCGGACGCATGCGTATTGCTTCCTGCGGCATCAGTAAAGCTCGCACTATTGCCTTCCTGCCTGATTCCACCGGAGGGCTTGAGGACTTCCTCGGTATGACCAACGCCGCCATCCGGCCGTTGACACAGCGCGGCCTGATGACCGCTAACCTGTCCGCCTACAAAGTAATCCTGATCGGCTCGGGCGCTGCTCAGATTTACCGCGAGTTGCCGGACGCTCGGGACCGTCTGGAGGACTATGTTCGTCAGGGCGGCTCGCTCGTGACCTTCGGTCAGGACTATCGCTGGCCCAGGGACGTCTTGCCGTTCATGTTGGTGCCGTCTCTGGAGCAAATAGGCGGATCGGACATTGGTGTTCCTATTCCGGAGGCCAGGATTCTCAGTAAGCCGCACAAGATTTCGATCGACGGTCTGATCCGGCGCTTCGGTCACAAACGTGGAGTGGCGGCAGCCGTGGTCGCACCATCGGAAAAGGTGCTGACTACTCCGAGCGGAGCGGTGCTCTTGTCGGTGTCACGACTCGGTGAGGGTCAATTCATTTACTGCGGTTTGCCGTTGTTCGAAATGGTCTCACAGTTGAACCTGCAGGCAATACACCTTTTGGCCAATATCCTGAACTACTGAACAGCTTTTGTGTTATAATGATTCTTGAAGAGAGAGGCAGACTCGCTTAGTATGGACAGTAGCTTGTGAACGCTGACAAACAACCCGACCCACCCGGCCCGTTCGACACCATCACCAAGTACCTGAGGCGTTACCGGGGTTACCTGATCGCCGGCGGCGTTTGTATCGTTTGCAGCAATCTGCTGATCCTCGTCCTGCCCTATATCACCAAGATCATTTTCGACCTCCTGGAAAGTAAGGGAACCGACAGCGAACGCTTGCAGTGGGTGCTCGTTATGGTCGGACTGGCCATCCTGTCCGGTATCTTTCGATTTCTGACGCGGCGCACTGTCATCTGGATGTCGCGCCGGGTCGAGTACGACCTGCGCGGCGAGATATTCAGACATCTGCTGACGCTATCGCCGTCCTTCTATGACCGCACCCGCACCGGCGACCTCATGGCCAGGCTGACCAACGACCTGGAGGCGATCCGTATGATGGTTGGTCCCGGCATAATGCATTTCAGCAGCACGCTGGTCACTTTTGTCGTGGCCTTGGCCTTTATGCTGTATCTTTCTCCGCGACTTACCCTCTACGCCCTGGGACCGATGCTGCTATTCCCGCTGATAGCCAACCGAGTGGGAAACATGGTGCACCGTCGCGCCATGAGGATACAGGAACATTTCTCGGTATTGACGGCAGCGGTGCAGGAGAATATCGCCGGTGTACGAGTGATCAAATCATTTCGCCAGGAAGATAACGAGGTCGAGGAGTTCAGATCCCTTTCACAAAAGTACCTCGGACTCAACATGGATCTGGCTCGGCTGTACGCCATGATGGTTCCGCTTCTGATGGCGTTAGCTTCCCTGCTGACACTGACCGCCCTTTACTTCGGTGGCCTTGAGGTTATGAGCGGGGCTGTTCCCCTGGGAACGCTGGTGGCGTTTTTTGCTTACCTGTCGATGCTAATCTGGCCCGCGGTAGCCCTGGGTTGGGTCGTCTCTCTCTATCAACGTGGCAAAGCATCGCTGGAACGCGTCAACCGCATCCTGGAAACTAAACCGACCATTCGCGATGAACCCGGCAAACTGCACGCCGGCAAAATGCGCGGGCGGATCGAGTTCTCGAACCTTTGTTTCAGTTACAACGGTACCGAAGTACTCAGAGGGATCAACCTCACTATCGAACCGGGCCAGACGATAGGCCTGATGGGGCGAACCGGTTCCGGCAAGACAACCCTGGTGTCGCTGCTGGCTCGACTGTATCCGGTGACGCGCGGTCAGTTGTTTATCGATGGCGTCGACATCAACGACTGGGAACTCTCGGCGCTGCGTCGGCAGATCAGTTTCGCCACCCAGGAACCGTTCTTGTTCTCGGACAGTATCGGTGATAACATCCGCTTCGCTGCTGACAGCGCCACCGATGATGCGATTGAAACAGCCGCGACGATAGCCGCTCTCACCCAGGACGTCCGTACTTTTCCCGACGGCTTCGGCACCATGATCGGAGAGCGCGGCATCACTCTCTCCGGCGGCCAGAAACAGCGCACGGCTATAGCGCGCGCCATCGTGGCCGCACCGGCCGTACTGGTGCTCGACGACGCCACCTCCTCGGTCGACACCGAGACCGAGGCGGAAATCAATCGGAGCTTGGCCTCTGTCCTCAAGGGTCGCACCTCGATCATCATCTCGCACCGCATCTCATCGGTGAAACCAGCCGACCGCATCCTCTATCTGGAGGACGGTCGCATCATTGAGCAGGGCAGTCATGACGAACTGATACAACTGGGCGGTCACTACGCCGACCTGTACCGTTCACAACTGCTGGCGGAGCAACTGGACAAGTTATGAGCAATGTCAACAACTACCACGAGGAAGAGGTGCTGGGGAAGGCGTATGACGCTCGGCTCATGAAGCGACTGCTCACCTACATTCGGCCTTACCGATGGTGGGTACTGCTGGCCGTTGTGCTGCTCCTTCTGGGTTCCTTGTTTCAGATATCTTTTGCCTTTATCATCCAGATAGGCATCGACGAGTATATCGGCAGTGGGGACCAGGCGGGTTTGTTGCGGATGGCGCTGATTTTCCTGGTGGCCGTCATCCTCGCATCCGGCGCCACCTATGCACAACTCTACATCACGCAATGGCTGGGACAGAAGGTGCTGCACGATATCAGAATGCAGGTTTTCGCTCACCTCCAGAGTCTACGGCTGAGTTACTTCGACAAAAATCCGGTGGGCCGATTGGTAACGCGCGTGACCAGCGATGTCAACGTACTCAACGAGATGTTCTCATCCGGCGTCGTGACCGTTATCGGTGACCTGTTCATGCTGGCCCTGATTGTCGGCGCTCTCATTTACTACAACTGGAAACTGGCCCTGATAACTTTCGTTGTGCTGCCGCTTTTGATCCTGGCGACCTTCCTGTTTCGCGCCAAGGTCCGCCGCATCTATCGCGAGGTGCGCACCAGGGTGGCCCGGCTGAACGCTTTCGTTCAGGAGCACATCAGCGGCATCAGGCTGCTGCAACTGTTCGTGAGGGAGAATCGCACCTTTGACGAGTTCAACGATATCAATCGGGACTTACGATCGGTACATTTTCGCGGCATCTACTACTACGCCATCTTTTTCCCGACCGTAGAAATCATCGGGGCCTTGTCGCTGGCGCTGCTGCTCTATTATGGCGGCGTACAAATCAACGAAGCCAGCCTGACCTTCGGAGAGTTGGTAGCCTTCATCCATTTGGTCGAACGATTCTATCGACCCATTCGCGACCTTTCCGAGAAGTACAACATCTTGCAGGCATCGATGGCCTCGTCCGAGCGCATTTTCGCGCTCCTGGATACTGTCCCGGCCGATGGCGGCGGTGACGGCAACCGTTCGCGTCATTTCGATGGGCGCCTCTCACTGGAAAACGTCTGGTTCGCTTACAATTCTGATGAGTGGGTGCTCAAGGACGTGTCCTTCACCGTTGAACCGGGCGAAAAAGTCGCGCTGGTGGGCGCCACCGGGGCGGGCAAGACCTCGCTGGTATCGCTGTTGTACCGGTTCTACGATTACCAACGCGGATCGATGAAACTCGACGGCGTCGAACTTACCGATTGGTCACTGGCGCACCTCCGCTCGCATCTCGGCCTGGTTTTGCAGGATGTCTTCATGTTCACCGGTGACTACGCCGGTAACATTCGACTGCGTGACCAGAGGATCTCCGATGATGACGTGAAGCGCGCCCTTCATCGGGTCGGTTTCGATCGCTTCCTTGAAACGCTCCCGGATGGTATCCACACCGAGGTTCAGGAGCGCGGCGCTACGCTGTCGACCGGTCAGAAACAACTACTGTCGTTTGCTCGTGCCCTTGCTTTCGATCCGGACATTTTGATTCTTGACGAAGC
>DAOVOW010000040.1 GCA_030629485.1 bacterium | reverse complement strand
GCTCAAGTGGAGAAGTACGTACGACTGTGGCAAATGGCGGCCAACTCCCCGACCTCGGGTCAGGAGTTGCAGTTCGTGTTCGATGAGATCATCGTCAAAGCCACCTTTCCCATTATCGTCCTCGACCGCGAGCGACAACCGATTCACTGGCGCAACGTGCGGGGTATCGACCCGGCGGATACTTCGGCGGCCACGCTGGCCCGGCTGAAAAAAGAGGCCGAAGAAATGACCGCTCGCAACAACGAATTTCCCCTGCACTTCGGCGAAACTTATGTCAACTACTTCTGCTACGGTGATTCGGACGTAATCAACCAGTTGAAGTGGATGCCGTTCGTGGAGATCGGAATCGTCCTGGCCTTCATGATCGTGGGCATCATCGGTTTTCAGAATATCCGTAAGAGCGAAGAACGACACATCTGGGTCGGCATGGCCAAGGAAACGGCTCACCAACTCGGCACCCCTATCACCTCGCTGATGGGCTGGCTGGAAGTTATGCGCAGTGAGTGCGGGCTCGATCAGCGCGATGTTGATAAAGAGATGCTCGGTGAGACAATCAGTAACATTTCCGCCGATGTCGACCGTTTGCATAAGATCGCGAATCGGTTTAGTCAGATCGGCTCGATTCCGGAGATGATCCCCAACGACCTTAACCAACTGGTCGGTGAAACAGTAGACTACTATCGGCGACGCCTGCCGTACGAAGGCGAGGGTGTCAAGTTGACCTTTGAGGCCGGGGAACTTCCCATGGTCCATCTGAATGCCGAGTTGTTAGGCTGGGCGCTGGAGAACCTTGTCAAGAACGCTCTTCAAGCAGTGGAAGGCCGCACCGGGAGGGTCGATCTGACCACACGACTGGCGCCAAGCGGAAACGACATCGTCATTGAGGTCGCCGACAACGGTCGTGGCATCGCGCCGCCCGCCGCGCGCAAGATATTCAAGGCCGGATTCACTACCAAAAAGCGCGGTTGGGGATTGGGCCTGACGTTGGTGAAGCGGATCGTGGAAGAGTATCACGGCGGCAAGGTAACGCTCAGAAAATCGAAACCGGGGGAAACGATGTTTGAAATTTGTCTCCCCGTCCGGAGAGAAACCGTAACCGAAAGAAAGCAGAACAACAAATGAGCAAACCTACGGGCGAATGGAAAATCCTCTGGGTCGATGATGAGATCGATTCGTTGAAAGCACATCTACTTTTTCTGGAGAAGAAAGGATTCTGCCTCTCTACAGCGATGTCGGGCGACGATGCCGTCGCTCTGGTGCAGAAGGAGGATTTCGATCTTGTGCTATTGGACGAGATGATGCCGGGTCGCGACGGGTTGAGCACTTTGGAAGAGATCAAGGAACTAAAGCCGCATCTGCCGGTGGTGATGGTTACCAAATCGGAGGAAGAGTCTCTGATGGATGACGCCATCGGCTCGAAGATCGACGACTATCTGGTCAAGCCGGTTAACCCGTCACAGATTCTGTTGGTCATCAAGCGCTTATTGGAATCAAAGAAAATCATTACCGGCTCGTCGATGAAGCGCTACATAACCGAGATCAACCGTTTCAACGAAAAACTGTACGGAGCGCTGAGTCCGGAAGACTGGCACGAAGCTGCACGTATTCTCGCCTGGTGGAATCTTGAGCTTGACGACAGCCCGGACACCGGTCTGGAACAGATGCTGGATGGGACGCGCAAGGAGTGGAACGTCGAGTTTACAAAGTACCTCGACAAGGAATACCGTCCCTGGCTGAACTCGGACAAACGGCCCGTGCTCTCACCGGACGTCGTCGGCAAGTATCTGGTGCCATTGTCCAAGGAAGGTAGAAAGATTCTGTTCATCGTGGTCGACTGCATGCGTCTGGATCAATGGATGCTGGTAGAGCCTCTGTTGGCTGAGTTCTACAACATCCGTCGGGAGTATTACTTCGCGATGCTGCCCAGCGCCACTCCCTTCGCGCGTAACGCCCTGTTCGCCGGCATGTTCCCGGACGACATTCATCGTGTCTACCCGGACAATTATGCCGCCCAGGACGAAGGTTCGTTGAATCGTAACGAGGAGCGGCTATTCGGCGATAACCTCGCCCGCCACGGCCTGCGCTTCGACAAGAAGCTGCGCTATCACAAAATCTATGACAACACTCAGGGTGAAGCGCTGGCCAAGAGGATCGCCGATTTCTACGACAGTCCGATGACGGCGTTCGTGTTCAACTTTCTGGACATACTGGCGCACGGTCGCTCCAATAACATGATCCTGAAGGAAATCGCCGGCACCGACGCAGCTTTTCGTTCGCTGATGAAAAGCTGGTTTGTGCACTCCCCGCTGTTCGCGATTCTCAAAGCGTTTGCGGGGCGTGATACCACCGTGATTGTAACCTCCGATCACGGATCCATCTTGTGCCAGCGAGGCACCGTCGCCCATGGCAAGCGCTCGACCTCGACCAATCTTCGGTACAAGTACGGTGACAACCTTAACTCAGACCCCAGGGAATCGCTATTGATCAAGAAACCGGATCAATACCGATTGCCGATGCTGACTCTTGCGACAACATATATTATCGCCAAAGAGGATTTCTACTTTGTCTACCCGAACAACTACAATGAGATGGTGCGGCAGTTCATGAACTCATTCCAGCATGGCGGTATCTCGCTGGAGGAAATGGTGGTGCCGCTGGCGATCCTGACGCCGAGGTAGAACGTTGGCCCTTCGCCTCAACATCACATCTCACAACGAGTCCGAAACCATCGCTCTGGCGAAAAAGCTGGCGCCTCTGTTTCGTCCGGGTGATCTGGTGGTTCTGAAGGGCGAGTTGGGTGCGGGCAAGACCGCCTTCGTACGTGGATTAGCCGAGGCGCTGGGGCTGGATGGAGAGGCGGTCAATTCGCCGTCGTTTACTATTGTCAATGAGTATCCAGGGGAACGCCCGCTGTACCATCTTGACCTGTACCGTATCGATGACCCGACCGAGCTTGAGGAAATCGGCTGGGATGAATATCTTCAGCGCCCCGGTCTAATCGTGGTCGAATGGGGTGACAAAGCGGGTCATCACCTGCCGTCGCAGTATTACGTGATCAGTTTTCAAATCATAGATGAGAATACCCGTGAGATTAACGTCTCGCACGTTCAGTCATGACTAACCCCTCGTACCAACACGTCCTGGCCATCGACACTTCCACGTCGGTACTTCGACTGGCCCTGAGCTTCGGGTCCGATCGGGTTGTAAAACTGAACGAGGATATCGGCGCATCGCACGGTCAGATGCTGGTCCGCAAGATTCAGGACTTGCTTGACGGCGCCGGCATTCAGACCAAGCAGCTCGGAGCCTTAGTCATCTGTACGGGACCGGGTTCTTTCACCGGCCTGAGGATCGGATTGGCGGCGGCCAAAGGCATTGCGGAAGCGCTTGACATTCCGATAGTCGGAGTATCGCTCTTCGACATAGTAGTTCTCAAACTGAGAAACGTTGCCGGCGAGATCTGCGTCGTGGTGCCGTTCAAACGTGATGAATGTTTCGTCGCCACGATAGAGAACGGTCGCTTCGACTCCGAACGCATCGAAGCCGTTCCCATAGGCAAGATTCGCGCCTTCGTGAAAGGGCGCCCGGTCACGAGCGTTGGTATCAAGCTGCCGCCGGACCTGTCGTCGTCCGGTTCCGCTGTGCCGCCCGGCATCGAGTACGATGCTGCTGATTTGCTGCAAGTGGGAATGGTCAGGCTGGAGGCGGGCAACCAGGATGACATCAGCCAATTGCAGCCGTTGTACGTTCAGAAATCACAGGCGGAGCTTCGCTATGAGCAGCGTCGGAAAGACCAGTAAACTGACCATCACCATCAGAGCTATGACCGCGGAAGACATTCCCCGCATCACCGCGCTGGAGCAGGAGCTATTTCCTGATCCCTGGTCCGAGAACGCGTTTCACGAGGCCTTGGCCGAGGACGATTGGGGTTCACTGGTGGCGCTGGATGATGGTGAGATAGTTGGCTATGCCTGCTACTTGACTATCGACGTGGAGTCACACCTGACCAACATCGCCGTGGTCGAGGCGTACCGAAGAAAATCGGTTGCCAAACAACTCCTTGAGCATATTTTACGGGTCGTGAAAGAAGCTGAATGCGAGTACCTCTTGCTGGAAGTGCGACCCACCAATACCGGTGCGATTGCTTTCTACCGGAGGCACGGTTTTCATCAGTTGTACCGACGTCCCAATTACTATCGGAACCCGGTTGAGGATGCTTTGGTGATGGTATACTATCTCGATGACGCACGGGCGAGCGACTGATCCATGGAATGGTTCAAGAAAGCGAAATCCGGGATTGAGTCCAAAGAGAAGAAGAACATCCCGGAAGGGTTGTGGACGAAGTGCACTTCATGCGGCGAAATCGTATACAGCAAGAAGATGGAGCAACTCCTGTGGGTTTGCCCCAACTGCAACTTCCATTTCCGTATTCCCAGCCGAAAATACATTGAGCTTCTCCTCGACGACGGACACCTGGACGTGCGGGATGTCAATCTGGTGTCGAAAGATCCGCTGAAGTTCAAGGACTCCAAGAAGTATCCCGACCGCATCAAAACCGCCCAGCAGAAGTCCGGCGCTCTGGAGGGTGTCACCGCCGGGCTGGCGACGATCGACGGCATACCGATATCGTTTGCCATTATGGATTTCTCCTTCATTGGAGGATCGATGGGTTCAGTCGTGGGTGAGAAGATCGGTCGTGCCATCGAACGGGCTATCGAAAACAGGGTTCCGCTCTTGATCGTATCGAGCAGTGGCGGTGCTCGCATGCAGGAGGGGATTCTGTCTTTGATGCAGATGGCCAAAACATCGGCCTTGCTGGCCGTGCTGGCGGAGACGCGCATTCCTTACATCTCTATCCTGACCAATCCAACTACCGCCGGCGTTATGGCGTCCTATGCCTCGTTGGGGGATGTCGTCATCGCGGAGCCCAAAGCCCTTCTTGGTTTTGCCGGACCGAGAGTAATCCAGCAGACTATCGGTCAGGATTTGCCCGAAGGGTTTCAGTCTTCCGAGTTTTTCCTCGAAAAGGGATTTCTTGACAAGATCGTCGTACGGAAGGACCTGCGTAATACCATCGTCAAGCTTCTCAGGATGATGTGGAGAAAGAGCGTTGAAACATAACTATGTTTCAGCCGAGAGGTTTATCCTCTCTCGCGAGTTCTTCGGCATGAAGCTGGGGCTGGAGAATATCTCGCAGTTTCTCGAATCGATCGGATCACCGCAGCACACCTACCCGACAATCCACCTGGCCGGAACCAACGGCAAGGGTTCGACGGCGGCTATGATCGCCTCGGTATTGCATGAGGCCGGCTACAAGACAGGACTTTTTACATCCCCTCATCTCGTCAGCCTAAGGGAGCGGATACGGGTCGATGGTCGGATGATTCCCGGACGATCGGTGACCGCCTTCGTCGATCGCTATCGACGAGAGCTTGATCGGCGCAAGCTGTCCTTCTTCGAGGTGATAACGGCTATGGCGCTCTACTATTTCGAACGGGCCGGAGTCGACCTCGCCGTCATCGAGACTGGACTGGGCGGACGACTCGATGCTACCAACGTGCTGACACCTCTTCTGACCATCACAACCGATATCAGCCGCGATCACGTCGAGATTCTCGGTTCGTCATTGCGAAAGATAGCGACGGAAAAGGCGGGGATTATCAAACCATCGGTGCCGCATCTGATTGGTTTGCTGCCACGTGAGGCGGAGCAAGTGATGCGGCAGCGCTGTCGCTCTGTCGGCGCACCGTTACACCGGCTGACCAAGTCGGATTTTCTTGTCGATCTGAGCAAAGGTTGGCTTGACTTCACATGGAATGGCTGCCGTCTGGAGAAAGTGGCGCCGGCGCTGAACGGTCCGCATCAACTGAGCAACGCCGCGTTGGCTCTAAAGGCGCTGGCCATTCTCGATACTGACAGTCTAAAGGTGAGCCGCTCAGCCATGCGAGCCGGACTGCGCGCTGTTGATTGGCCGGGTCGTTTTCAGATTGTCAGGCGACGCGGTCGTCCTACAGTGATCCTCGATGTTTGCCATAACGCCTCCGGTGTGGCGGCTTTTGTCGGCGCGTTCAAAATACGTTTCCCCGACGAGAAGGCGCACATTATTGCTGGCTTTGTCCGCCGCAAACCACATCAGGAAATGATCGACCTTATGGCCCCGATCGCGAACGGTTTTCACTTGGTCCCTCTAAAAACACACCGCTCCACTGACCTCTCAGGCCTGATTGATCAGACCGACTTCAGGGGTGTGCCTGTTCGCCGTTCGGGCTCACTGACGGTGGCCCTGCGCAGGCTTTTGAAAACCTGTCGGAGTGACGATATTATAGTTGTTGCCGGCTCCCATTTCCTGGTAGGGGAGTTCCTTGAGAAGTTCGGATAACGACCATGTGCGCCGATGCCGATAAAAAAACAAACAGTGCCTCTTTGCCGCTGACACCACCTGTGGATGCCGCCACCGGTGAGGGTCACGCGTCCGTTTATACTGTGCAACAGATAGAAGAACTGAGTGAGCGGATAGCTGCGCTGACCAACACCAATCGTCAACTGAAACGCAAAATCTTTGACCTCTACACAATCTTCGAGATCAGTCGCAATTTCAACAGTGTGCTGGACTACGAGACCTTGCTGGACACTTTCATCCTGACGGCCCTGGCCCAGGTGGGCGCCTCCCGAGCTGCCATATTCCTGCGGCTCGAACAGTGGCCGGATCGATTTGTGCAGGCCAAGGCCAGGGGGTCCGGCGAGTTTGCTGACGCACGACGGTTTTTCAAAGCCGGATCCGGACTGCTGACCTATATGACGAGCCTGAATCGTCCTCTGCCGACGGGAGAGTTGATCGGCAGCCACGCCGGTCGAGGAGAGAAAGATATTCTAGAGCATTTCCATCCGGGCCTGGTGGTGCCTCTGATGTACCAGTCGAATCTAACCGGGATATTCATCATTGCCGACAAAATGTCAAACCGGAAATTCGAAATGGACGACATCGAGTTTCTGTCGGTACTGGGCAGCCAGATCTCGGTTGCTATCGAGAACGCCCGGCTTTACTCAGCCGAAAAGATGGCCACCCGCCAGTTGCGCGCGGCGCAGGAGCAGTTGGTGCAGACCGAGCGCGCCGCTGCCCTTGGAGAAATGTCCGCCAAAGTGGCTCATGAAGTCAACAATCCTCTTGGCATAATCGGCAACTACCTGCAACTTATCAGACGTGTGGTGGGCACGAACATCGAGGTGACCAACTACGTCGATATCGTCAGCGAAGAGATCGACCGTATCGCCGGAATCGTCAGTCAACTCCTTGATTTCCACCATCCTCGTCCTGAGGAATTGGCGCCCGTCGACGTGTGCCGACTGGTGGACAGTGTATTGCAGTTGATGGATCGTCAGTTGGCTGCCAACAACATTGAATTGGTCAAAGACTTTTCGACCAACTGTCCCTCCATCTTCGGCGTTCCGGAGAATCTTAAACAGGTTCTTTTGAACATCATCATAAACGCCGTTGATTTCATGCCGGATGGTGGTAGGCTGAAGGTTGCGATCACTGCCTCCGATCACTCGCTACGTGTGACTTTCTGTGACACTGGTCCCGGTATCTCGCCGGAGTTGATTCCACGCATTTTCGAACCCTTTTTTACCACCAAAGAGCCGGGCAAAGGGACCGGCCTGGGATTAAGTGTCTGTTATGGAATAATCAAACGGCATGGTGGGTCGATAACATACAAGAACACTGAGACCGGCGGATGTTTCCAGATTGAACTTCCTGTCGGCGCCGAAGGAGACCGTCCGAAGTATGACCAGGACTGTTGACAGAATAATCATCGTCGACGACGAAAAGCGAATGTGCGATTCGCTGTCCAGGCTGCTGACGGGTGACGGCTACGAAGTCGAGACCTTTCAGCATTCGCCTCAGGCGGCAGAAGCCATCCGCTCCAGCAAGGTCGACCTCGTCATCACCGATATCAAGATGCCGCAACTCGACGGCATCAGCCTGCTCGGTATCGTCAAGGAAGTCGACGAGGAGATTCCGGTTATTCTTATGACCGGATATGCCGCTCTCGATTCGGCGGTGGAAGCCGTGGCCCGTGGCGCCTACGACTACCTGATGAAACCGATCGAGTTCGCCCAGTTCCAGATGGCCGTGCGCCGAGCGCTGGACAAAAGGAGTTCCGCCCTCGACCGACGGCATCTGCTGGAGCGACTCAAAATCGCCACCATGCTCCAGGAACGACGCATCAACGAACTCAACGCTCTTTACGAAGCCGGCAAGTCGATCGGGTCGACCGCCAACCTCAAAGAACTCCTCAGGCAGATCGTCGTGCTGGCATCGTCGGTGACCGAAGCGCAGGTTGGCTCGATCATGCTGCTTGACGACAACGCTGAGACCCTCACTATCGAGGCAGCGATCGGTCTGGAATCCTCGGTGGTCACCCGGACACGACTTTCGGTCGGCACATCTATCGCCGGACATGTCGCCAAGACGGGACAGCCATTGATGATTGAGGATGTCGAAAATCACGAGCAATTCCGACGGATCAACCGCGAAAGATACGGCGCCGCATCTCTTTTGTGTGCCCCTCTGGTGATCAAGGGGCGCGTCATCGGCGTCATCAATATGGCCAACAAGCACAACAACGAGGCCTTCACTGAGAATGATCTCAAACTGCTGACCACCTTTGCCTCCCAGGCGGCGGTCGCCGTCGACGACGCCAACCAGTTTGAAAAGAACCGGCGGCGGCTGGTGGAGTTTGAGATCTTGCACGAAGTGACCGGCGAGTTACCGCAGATCCAGTCGCTCAATCAGTTTCGATCCATCCTCACTGCCAAGTTAGGACGGGTCTTCCCAACCGATTGGGGTTTGTGGTTCGACTGGGAACCAAGCAGCAGCACGCTCGTGCTCGGCGGCGCCTCCGGCACCGACAACATCCCGCTCACCGACTCAGGCGGCATCGACCTGGGGAAAATCAACCGTGAGACTATCTCCCTGACCAATGTGGAACTGGACAGCCTCGATTTCGACGATATTGCGGAAGTCTCCGCCCTCCTGTCGGAGAAACTAGCTGCTCATGATCAGTTCCCCGATCCCAAGGTCGCCTTCATGGCGGTGCCGATCCTCAAGTACGGCGAACCGGCCCATGTTTTTTGCATCGGCGCCGACTCGGAGCATCCCTACACCGACGATGACATCTCGCTGGCCAAACTGGTCATCTCGCAGGCGGCGCTGCTTTTTGAAAAAGAAAAGTCGTTGCTAAACAGCACCCGGCTTCTGACCATGGGGAATATGATTTCGGAGATTTCGCACGACCTGCGCAAACCACTGACGTCCATCAAGGGTGGTTTACAAATCATCAAACAGCGGTGGCCGCAGGTGCAGGAGGCCGACCTGATGAAAATGGTTGACGATGAGATTCACCGCATGAACGAGTTGGTGCGCGAACTGGTTGATTTCTCCAACCCCAAGAAATATGCCACCGAAAAAGTCGATCTCAGGCTCCTGGTCAAACGCGCCTCGGAATTGGTGAGCCCTGACATGCACAAGAGCCGGGTCGAATTCCAGTCACACTTTGACAACGCCGACTGGGACCTGATTGTCAATCGCAACCAGATCATGGAAGCGCTGTTGAATCTTTTCATCAACGCCATCGATGCTATGCCGGATGGTGGGACCCTATCGGTGCGAGGCCTCATCGAGCGACCTGAACACAAGAAGGTAAACTACCTGGCCCTCAAAGTCATCGACACCGGTGTCGGCATCAAGAAAGAGAACCTATCCAAAGTCTTCGACCGCTACTACACCAGCAAAGAAACCGGCACCGGCCTGGGGTTGGCTGTGGTCGAACGCATCCTCTCCGCCCACAACGGCACGCTTAGTGTCACCTCCGACGACGGTGAAGGCGCGACGTTTACATTGTACTTCCCGTACGACCACTGAATCACAGCGAACACCCCAACGTCACCCTGAGCGCCCAACCTCACCCTGAGCGGAGTCGAAGGGTCGCAAGCACGGTGGGGAAATGGGTTCGTTTTGTGGATTTTTGTATTCACTTAACAGCATCGGTGGTGATTCCGAAGCCGGCATGAGTAAGCCTTGTAGGGCAGTCCGCCGCGGCGGACTGCCGACGG
>DAOVOW010000077.1 GCA_030629485.1 bacterium | reverse complement strand
CCCACGTGCCGCACCTTCTCCTTGGCCAGCACGTGTTCGTCATAGCGCGCCGGGCTGACGCCGTACATGGTGTCGGTGACATCCTTACCGGTCAGGATCGCCTTGACACCGGGCAGCGCCATCGCCTTGCTGGTGTCGATACGCTTGATCCGAGCATGAGGCAGCGGACTGGTGAGGAGTTTCCCCCAGAGCATGTTCGGCAATCTAATGTCATCGGGATACTGCGCCCGACCGGTGACCTTTTCGAGTGCATCCTTTCGTGGCACCCGGGCGCCCACCACCACGTGACCGTCGGCGGCCTTTTTCTCCCCGATGGGTGGATCGATGTAGTTTCGCCAGTGCTGGATGGCCTCGACGATTTTCGTATAGCCGGTGCACCGACAGAGAGTTCCGCTGAGCGCCTCCCGGATTTCGTCTTCAGTTGGATCAGGGTTCTTGTCAACCAGCGCCTTGGCCGTAAGCACCATCGCAGGCGTGCAGAACCCACATTGGATAGCCCCTTCCTCCACAAAAGCCCGCTGCATAGGATGCACCTGGTCACCCCTGGCGAGTCCCTCGATAGTGACAATCTCGCGGCCCTCCATTTCCAGAGCCGGCACCAGGCAGGAGTTGGTGGGTTGATTATCGACAAGCACGGTGCAGACGCCGCAGTCACCCGCGCCGCAACCTAACTTCACCCCCGTCAGACCGATCTGTTCGCGCAGCACTTCCAGCAGAGTCGTGGAGCCGGTCACCGGCACCGTATACGTGTTGCCGTTTATGGTCAACTCAACAAGATACTTGCTACTCATGGTCGGCCCGCTTCCCCGTCACATTCCCATTGATTACCCGCAGTACCTGTCGTAGCGCACGCTTAGTCAGCACCTCTACCAATTGCCGTCGATATGTTTCAGTGCCCCTCTGGTCGGTGATGGGACAAGCCTCGTCGCGGGCGATCCCGGCCGCCGATGCAATAGCAGCATCATCGACTGGTTTCTCTTCCAATGATCGACCAGCCTTTTTCGCACTTAGGGGTATCGGCGCTACCGATCCGAGGACGATTCGCGCCCGGCTGCAAAGGTTATCACTCATTTCGAGATAAGCGGCCACACTAACCAGAGCCAACGAGTTTGCGGCTCTTCGTCGAAACTTCTGATAGTTTGCTGCGGCTCCATCCGGTTTGATGGGAACGAGTATTCGCGTAAGTATTTCATTCTCCTGCCGAACCGTCTCGCGGTTGCCGTGAAAGAAATCCTCAAGTGGGAGCGCTCGAGTCCCACTGCTCGAACACAGTTCGACCTCGGCGCCCAACGCAATAAGAATGGGTGGGAAATCCCCGCACGGCACCGCGCTGCAGATGTTCCCCGCCACTGTGGCCCGGTTACGTATTTGCGGCGAGGCGAACATGACCACCATCTCGGCGAGCTCAGGCAAATGCTCTCGGATAAGTTCATTGGACTCCACGTCTGCCGCACTGCAACCGGCGCCAATGCTTATCCGGTTACCGACTTTCTGAATCCGCTTCAGTTCTGAGATGTCCCTGAGGGAGACGACATTCTCCGCATGTCTCAACCCTGAATCGATGTCAACCAGCAGGTCGGTCCCACCGGCCAATATCTGAGCCTTCGGGAGTTCACCCATCAGCCGACAGGCCTCTTTCAAGTCGGCTGCCCGATGATAGTCAAAGCTACGCAACGATGTACTTCCTCACAGTCTTGGCGTTTTATAATACTACGCGTTCGGTGCCGACATCCCGGTTATCCAGGGCCATCGCCCTAATGTACCGCATATTATGGCCTCGGCCACTCAATTACAATGAGAAAATGTCGGAACGGTGGAACTGGAAAGTGTCCTCAACGGAATAATGCCGAAGGGGGGACATGACACCGTCAACTCCGGCTAAGTGACTAACAGGCCAGGGAATGGCGTATCGCGCTGAGCTGAAATAGGTTAAGCGGAGTACAGTTCAGTGAAGTTCGCGGTTAGAGAATCGTTAGAAAGATCGGGGTGGCCACTCTCGTGCATGTACCACTTTGTATTGATTTGGACTGTTTTGGACGGCTCACGGACACTATGTGGTCACCCGAGACGGTACTATGGACAACGGCCTCCATTGTTGGTGACAGTCGGACGCCGTCGAGAGCTACGACCGCTTCAGGCCTGCGACGGCATGAAAAGCTGACAGGGGCGCTTTATCCAGAGAGCAATTAACTTGAAACCTCCCTTCCCAACGAAAAATCCCCGTTGTAGGCACCTACTTTTCAATTGGTGTCCGCCCTCAGTAGGCTACTCGCCCATCTGCCATTTTGGCGGTGGCGTGCCAGTTTCGCTTGACGCGCCGACTTGACCTGCTGTATCTTACGTGCATGAAACTTGAATCACGGACAATCCTCGATTTCATCCGCGAAAAATCGTACCACCCCATGAAGGTCAAGGAATTGGCCAAGGCACTCGGCATTAGTCAGCCGGACTATCGACGGTTTCGGCAACTGATCAAGCAGTTGCTCGATGACGGTAAACTGGTGCGATTGAAGCGCAATCGGATCGGGCTGGCCTCTGAGTTGAATATCGCCACCGGTACTTTGCAGATGACTCGCAGCGGCACCGGCTTCCTGATTCGCGAGGGTGAACCTGAGGACATAATGATCCCGCCCACTGAGCTGCTCACGTCTATGGATAGTGATCAGGTGATGGTGCGCTTGACCGGGATACGCGGCGACCGACAGACCGGCAGTGTGATCCGAATTCTCAAACGGGCCGAGCGGAATATCGTCGGTCTGTTTCATCGCGGGCGACATTTCTGCACGGTACTGCCCGACAATCCTCGTCTTCACCGCGAGTTGTACATTCCCGAGCGCGAAAGCCAACAAGCCGAAGACGGCGAGAAGGTGGTGGCGCGGCTGACGGAGTGGGAGAACCCCAACCTCAATCCGGAAGGCAAAGTGATCGAACGGCTCGGCTTCCCGGGTGAAGCCGGGGTAGACTTGCTGACTGTTATCCGCAACTACGATCTCCCCGACGAATTCTCACCGGATGCACTGAACGAAGCAGAGCGGGCCGCCGGGCGAAAGCTCGACGAGGAATTTGCGCGCCGGGTGGACCTGACTAAAGACTGCATTTACACAATAGACCCGGAGGATGCCAAAGACTACGACGACGCCATCAGTGTGGAGCGCACGGCGTCGGGTTTCAGGTTAGGTGTTCACATTGCCGACGTATCGTTCTTCGTCACCCCCGGTTCCCGCCTGGATGGTGAGGCGTTCGAGCGCGGCAACTCCGTCTACTTGCCCGGCAAGGTTGTTCCCATGCTGCCGGAGGTCTTGTCCAACGACGTCTGCTCGCTCAAGCCGAATCGGAAGCGTTTGGCCCACACGATCTTTCTTGAAATCGACCGCAAGGGGGACCTGAAAGATTGGCAGTTGGTGGACAGTATTATCAAGTCGCGCGCTCGTTTAGCCTACGAGGAAGTACAGGCGTTATTCGACGGCGAGACAAAGCTGCCGCCAAGAGTGAATCGTGTGGCCGAATCGCTGAGGCTGGCGCGGGAAGTGGCCCGCCTGTTGAGCAAACGTCGCTTTGTCCAGGGTTCGCTGGATTTTGATCTTCCTGAGGCCAAGCTGGTTCTAAATGAAAGAGGTGAGGTGCTTGAGTTGGGTAGTCGGGTTCGGCTTGAGGCGCACCGTTTGGTCGAAGAGTGCATGTTGATTGCCAACAAGGCGGTGGCGCTGGAGGTGTTTCGTCGCGCCCAGCCGTTTCTATATCGCGTTCATGACCGACCGAGCCTTGAGAAGATGGAGGAGTTCTCGGCGATGATGACGCGTCTCGGTCATCGCTTCCCAGTGTCGCCGCAGATGAAGCCGGTCCAACTCGCCCGTTTCCTGGAGCGGGTCAAGGACCGACCCGAAGCTGATTTTATCAATGAGCTTATGCTGCGCTCGATGCAGAAGGCGGTCTACCAACGCGCCAATATCGGACACTTCGGTCTGGCTTTCAAGCATTACACTCATTTCACCTCGCCGATTCGTCGCTACCCCGACCTGCTGGTCCATCGTCTGCTGCGCCAACTGAACGATAAAGGGTATCCCCCGGCCTTTGCCAAACGAGTCTCATCGGTCATCGATCATACCGGCAAACATTGCTCCGAGACGGAGCGAATTGCGGAAGCTGCTGAACGAGACGCCGTCCGCATGAAGCAGGTGGCCTATATGGCGCGACATGTGGGTGATGAATTCTGCGGTGTCATTTCGGGGGTGACCGCGTTTGGTTTCTTCGTCCGCTTGGACAATCTCGGCGTGGAAGGGTTGGTGCGTTTGTCATCGGTCGACGATGACTACTATTTGTACGAGGAACAGCAATACCGCCTGGTCGGCCGTCGCACCCGGCGGGTGTTCCGAATGGGCGACGCAATTCGCGTAGGTGTGATGAAAGTAGATAAGGTGCGCAACGAGATCGATCTGTTTGCGTTGACTGATGAGAACCAAAGCGACGCCGGCTCACGTGGTTCCGACGTGCGAAAGAAGAAAAAGAAGCGTTATCGATAGAGCCGGAGTTTCCTCGAATTGTGACTGAGATGACTGACGAAGAAAGACTGCGACGCGTCGTTGTCCTGATACATCCAGGCGCAAGCGAGTACGACGACACGAATTGGCAGAGGATAGGCCAGACCTGTACGGAACTATCTCAGTTATACCAGATCGTCAAGGAGGCGCGGGTTGACCTGATCCTGTATCATGGAACTCGCACTGACCTCACCACGGCGGTGGCCTCCCGCCTGCGTCGATCTAACGGACTAATGGAAATCTGGAAAATCGTCGAGGACGATCTGGCCGTACATACTGAGCCGGACTATATCGACGGTGTCATAACGCAGGCAGCCGGGCTTGATCATGTAGCCGACAAGGTCGAGCATATTCTGCACGCTAAGCAGCTTCTGCGTACGTACGGTATTGTCGGTCGGTCGGCGCGGATCAAGGCGGTGGCGGAAACCATCAAGCGGATAGCACCCACCGACATGGCTATTCTCATCGTGGGAGCATCGGGCTCGGGCAAAGAATTGGTGGCCCGGGCTATTCACAATCATTCCCATCGTGCCGAGCGTCCTTATGTAGCGATCAACTGCGGCGCCCTGGCCTCCGGAATCCTCGAGTCGGAGTTGTTCGGTCATGAGAAGGGCGCTTTTACCGGGTCGGTCGGTCGCCGGGAAGGTCTGTTTCACAAATCCGATGGAGGCACGTTGTTTCTCGACGAGATCGGAGAAACCTCAGCCGACATGCAAGTGAAGCTGCTGCGGGTGCTGGAGGATGGCACGTTTTATCCTGTTGGTTCGTCGGTTGCGTACAAGTCCGACATCCGAATCGTATCAGCCACCAATCGCGACCTGACCGAGGCAATCGGCGATCGGACATTTCGTGAAGACCTTTATTTCAGGTTGGCCGTGGTGAAAATCGTTCTGCCGCCGCTTCTGGAGCGGAAGGGTGACATCCAGCCGCTGCTGGAGCATTTCTGGCGCGAGAACTCGCAACTGACCTGTTCGGATTCCGCGCTGGAATTGTTGATGAAGTACGACTGGCCCGGCAACGTCCGTCAGTTGCGCAATTTCGCCGACCGCATGCTGGCTCTGAAGGGCAAGGGGCTGGTTGAAACCGACGACGTGCAGCGCTTCCTCGATGAGCAGTATGTGGGCGCCAGAAATCTGCCGGTGTCGACCGGCAAGACGGTCGAAGAAGCCGGGCACGAATTGATCTATCACGCCATCCTGTCGCTTGGGAACGAGGTGCGCATGTTGCGCGACCTGATCACCGCCCACCTCCCCGGTGAGGCTCAAGAAGCCGATATTGATGAGTCTCCCCCCGCCGGCGAAGCCGGCAGTCTCGAGACAATGGAAGAAGACATGATCAGAGCCGTGCTCGCTCAAACCGACGGTAACCGTAAAGAAGCCGCACGTGTTCTCGGCATCGGCGAACGCACGCTCTATCGGAAACTGAAAAAGTACCAACTGAGTTGATCTTGCAGAGACTCGCGCCGGCGTTACTTCTCGTCCTGGTGATCACCTCGGCAGCAGTGTCGCAGGAGTTGTCGACTGAGGTCTATCCTTCGGAAGATGAGTTGTACCTCGCACTGGCCGCCGGTGACATCGACTACCATCAGCTATTGATACTTCGCGAGGTGATCCGCACCGGCATCGACGTCACTAATCGCCATCTCCTGGATGAGGTGCCGAACCTCAGCTACTTCCACGGCGATACGACATCGTTGTCGACCAATCTCCAGCGGGAGCAAGCTGACGGGTTCGACCCGAGGGTGCGTTTGGATGCCGGTGCGCACGGCGAATTTCGTTACCGATACTATCAGTATTTGGAAGAAGCGTCGGAATCTCAGTACCGGGCCAGCATTCGGTGGAGCCTGGCCCACTGGACGACGTCACTGTTTATCCAGAGAGACCGCAAAGGCGTTGAGCGGATAGCCAGACGCTGCGTAGCTTTCCGAAGGAGCGAGGGTCGGTTGCGCGAACTTCGTCTGGGGAACTACACGCGAAGACTTGGGTTGGGCACCGCCTTTGGCTATCGGGGCAAGTTGCTCGATTTCTCAGAACGGCTTGAGGGTGAGTCTTTCTTGTTCCCCGACTACGGCGCGTACAACGGTGTCTACGTCAAGATGCAAGTGAGAGCGGTGCAACTCCAACTGCTCTCGTCGTTCAATCGTGACGCTGACCACAGTCTGGCTACCGTTGCCGGTATGGCTGCCTGGAAAATGGGTTCCTTCAGTTCCGGTTTCATCGTGGGGGTCAATCGCCTTAGAAATCGCCATCTGGACAAATCTCTCTATGATGTGAAGATCGCGCCGTTGACTCGCTATCGCTATCGCGGTGGCTACACAGCGATGGAAATCTGTGCCCAGGCGGGGAAGAAGACCGAGTGGGGAGGAATGTTGATTGAAGGTCGGCACCGTTTCAACACCGCCCAGATAAAGTACGCCGCGTGGAGCTATGGTGAAAGTTATCTCGATCTCTCGGGCGGCAGCAAGAGCGGCCACAGTCGGCGAACTCTTTATCTTGAGGATGTTGACTTTGAACTGAGTGAAAAAAGGTCGGGACATCAAGGGGGAATGATAAAGACCATCGTCCTGATGTCGAGCAGGACACACCTGGTAAACAGTCTGCTGTATTCAGGGCAACATCGAGACAGTTCTGACCTGCAATTGCTGTCAGGATTGCTTCGACAGTTTCATCCGAGACTTTCGTTACGCCTGGACCACCTGATCAAGTCACGTCGACGGGTTGTCTCCAGTGACGCGATCGGCACTACTTCCCATCGCACTCGATTGGAGGTCAGATTTACCACTGGCCAGGCCGCCATCAGAGGTTATATTGCCTACAATACGAAGAGCGGTCGGTCCGATTACATTTCGGCCTTTATTCACCTGGACTATCGAACAGCCAGAGCGGGAAGGCTGCAATTGTGGTCGAATTTGGCCAGGCTGGATGGGCGCGATGGGACTGTGGACTATTGGTACCTCTTTCTTAGAAACGAACAGACTCTTTGGGATGGCATGACTATGGCCGTCAAGATGAGCCGAACCTATGATCGTGATGCGGGCGAGCGTCATCGGACGACCCTGTCGCTTGAGGTGCAAGCATTGTGGTGAAGATCAGACGCTGTTCAAAGCTGTTTACATTCGTGATCGGTGTCGTATGCATAGCATCAACCGTGATTGCAGAGGTCGTGGTTAATGAGGCCATGATCAACGAACCGGGACGAGCTACCAATCTCGAGTGGATTGAACTGTGCGTTGATTCCGACTTGGCTGTGCTCATGGACAGTTACCAGGTGCTTGTCGACGATGATACGATCACCTTTGCCCCAGGATATTGTCTGGGGCCACATGAGTTTCTGGTCATCTGCCGGAAACTGGTGTCTACCGACGGGGCGTCGTTCGAAGGTCATT
>DAOVOW010000054.1 GCA_030629485.1 bacterium | reverse complement strand
TTCAAAAACCTCGGGATCCGGTAAAAACGTAATAGTTGTACCACTTTTTTCTGCATTTCCTATTTCTTTCAGAGAGGCCATAGCCGCTCCGTGATCATATTTCTGGTAGTATTCTTTTCCATCGCGTCTAACCTTTGCTTCAAGCCAACTGGAAAGAGCATTAACAACAGATACACCGACACCATGAAGACCTCCTGAGACTTTATAGGCCTTGCTATCAAATTTTCCACCTGCATGAAGCGTAGTCATAACTAGTTCTACACCCGATTTATTGTATTTCTTATGCATTGCAACAGGTATGCCACGACCATCATCGATAACTGTCACGGATCCATCCTTGTTTAATGAAACAATGATTCTTGTCGCAAAACCTGCAAGAGCTTCATCGATTGAATTATCCACGACTTCATAGACACAGTGGTGCAGCCCGCGCTGGCTGATATCGCCGATATACATGGCGGGGCGACGCCGCACGGCGTCGAGCCCTTTGAGGACCTTGATAGTCGAGGCGTCGTACTGGTGTTCTGATGATTTGGTAGCGGCTTGGTTGCTTGCCGATTTCATTGGTTGCTTCACTCCGGTAGTCATGGGTCCATTTTTCCCTTCGGACCGCGCTGTAATCGTATCTGTTGCACCGCCCGTCCGTAGGACTGAGCGTGCACTTTCTTGAGTATGGATTCGATCTGGATCGAAAGCTGTTGACGCCAGACATCGTCAGGCACGGCGACGTAGAGGGTGCCATCCTCGTAACGTACGGCGCGCGTCCGTTCGGCAATCTCATCGCCGACGATCTCGGCCCAATGAGTTACCACCTGCCAGCCGTCATACGGCCGGGCCAGTCCGAGTGATTTCATTGTCTTTGAGATCACGCCCGAAATCGCCTGTGGGCTTTTCCATCTGCCTGTTGTTTGTCCGCTTGCTTCCTTCATGATCGAGTCCATATCAAGATTCTATAATAGCGTTTTTTATGACGCATTGCAAGTAAAAAACAATAGATATCTCGTTGCGAAATAATGGTTTATAGTGGATTTGCGGCCCTATTGAGAGGGCGGGAAGATAGCTATCGTCCAAGCTGAACCAAGGGCGCAAATCACAACGGTCAGCGCACCGCCAGGGGGCATATATACTACCACTAAAGGCCTGTTTTGCGATGAACAGAGAGCGATCCTGTCTCTTTTTTTAGTTGGCCTTGGATCGGGGGCGGCACATTTTCCTTTGTAAAATGCGAATTCTATATTATACTTAGAGTTAAGGACAAATCTGACAGTTGAAAAACACCATCAGAGTGGTAAACCACAGTTCAAACCGAAGATAACATATTCGAATAACTTCTGAAGAGGTATTATGACATGGGAAGAAGACTGCTAACTGTTGCTATCGGACTGCTCCTTGCGGTCTCGGTTTCAGCGGAGAAAGTGGATCTCGGAAATAACGTTGACGGTGTCAACGTCATAGTCGAGCAGTCGAACGCCGAGAGGACCATCGTGCGCATCGATATCGGCGCGTTCGACATGGAAGCGATTGATATCGAGGGGAATACTTATCATCTACTGAAGGTTACAAAAGAAGGATCGTGGGCTATTGAGGGTGCGCCGTCCCTTCCGAAACTGTGCCGCAGCATAATCATCCCGGATGATGCGCGGATGGAGATCAATGTCCTCAAGTCCGAGTATGTCGATTTCCACAATACGCCGGTAGCTCCCTCGAAGGGCCACCTGCCGCGTACGGTCAACCCGGAGGATGTCCGCTACACCTTCAGCGACGTTTACTCCGAGCACGCCTTCTATCCCGGCCCGATCGCTGATATTCGCGCGCCACATATTCTGCGTGACTACCGCGGCACGGTGATCGAACTGAATGCTTTCCAGTACCACCCCGGCACGCAGACGCTACGGGTTTACACGTCTGTAACGGTCGAAGTCGTCAACGTCGGCCCGGGCGAGATAAACGTCCTTGAGAGAAACAAGCGCTCCGAGGTGTTAGTAACCGATTTTGAACAAATCTACCAGAGACGATTCATAAATTACCAACAGGCCAGCGACAAGTACTCGCCGGTGAGCGAGTTCGGCGAGATTCTGGTGATCACTTATGACGCCTTCGCCGCCGACGTGCAACCGTATGTCGACTGGAAGATGCAGAAGGGTATCAAGACCACGATGGTCAACATATCCAGCATCAGCAACAATGCCACCCTTATCAAGAATTACATCCAGGACTTCTACGACAGCACCTACCTGGCCTTTGTGTTGCTGGTAGGGGACGCCGCTCAGATAACGACATTTGTGTCCGGTATTGGCGGTGCGGACCCGATGTACGCACTGGTAGCCGGCGGTGACTATTATCCGGATATCTTCGTCGGCCGGTTCTCTGCAGAGAATTCGTCGCAAGTGGCCACTCAGGTCGAGCGAACGATAACATACGAAGTCGATCCAACAGGCGGTGATTGGTTCCACATGGGCGCCGGCATCGCCTCGTCGGGTGGACCGGGCCACAACGGCGAGTACGACTGGGAGCACATGGACCTGATCCGTGACGATCTGCTGGCTTACACCTACACGTATGTCGATCAGATCTATGATCCCGGCGCCAGTGCTTCCGATGTAACAACGGCACTGAACGAAGGTCGCAGCATCGTCGACTACTGCGGACACGGCGGCACAACATCATGGACCACGACCGGCTTCAATAACTCTCACGTCAACGCCCTGGTGAACGATAATATGCTGCCGTTCATCCACAGTGTGGCCTGTGTCAATGGCCAGTTCCGCAGCTACACCTGTTTTGGTGAAGCATGGTTGAGGGCGACTCACAGCGGCGTACCGACCGGAGCCATCGGCGCCTATATGTCGTCGATCAACCAGTCCTGGGATCCGCCGATGTGGTCACAGGACGAATTCATCGATCTGCTCTGTTCCGAGCAGTTATCGTCTTATGGCGGCCTCTGCTACAATGGCTCCTGCTACATGATCGACGTCGAGGGCTCGGTCGGAGCGACCCATTTTAACACCTGGCACATTTTCGGTGATCCCTCGGTGCAGGTACGAACCAACACTCCGGCTGTGATGACCGTCAATCACGCCGGCGCAGTCTTCTTCAACATGCCCGAGTACGAAGTGGAGGTGGTCGGTGTTGAAAGGGCGCTCTGTGCTCTTTATGCCGATGGCACTCTTTACGGATCAGCCTACACGGATGCTAACGGCATGGCCATCGTTCCGATCAGCGAGATGCTGCCGATCGGTCAGCCGATTCTGCTGACGGTTACCGCCTACAACAAGGCAACGGTGGTTGACTCTGTCATCGCCGCCACCGATCTGACTATCCTGCACGATCCGATCGGCGACACTAAAGATACCTTGAACCCTTACGAAGTCACCTGCACTATTTACTCCGACACGACGCTGGTGGCAAGCCTTTTGAAGTACCAGATCAACTCGGTTTGGTACGCCGACACGCTGGAGTTAGTGCGCATGGGTGACGACTATGTTGGCTACATCCCGGCCCAGCCGGCCGGTACGCACGTCGACTATTATCTATTCGCCGAGAACGTGGCGGGTGACGTCGATTCCACCGAGACGTTCAGTTTCTTCGTGATCGATTACGGAGTGCTGATTGATCCAACGTATGCCACGGCGACAGCGCCGGTTTACGACACCGTCTGGTTCGGCCTGACTGTCACCAACGACGGTGTGCTGGAAGACGACTACGCGCTTTCATTCTCCGGCAACGTCTGGGATGTTTCGCTGTGGGATGCGGCTGGCAGTACCGAGATAACGAACACGGCAAGTTTGGTCGGTGATGCCACCTTTGACTTCCAGATACGCGTTCTGATTCCGGAAAGCTGGGAGGACGAGTACGACTCGATTGCGGTGGTGGCAACTTCCAACGCCGACCCTGCCTATGCCGCCACAGCCATACTTAAGGCGATCTCAGCGGGACAGCCCTGGACGATTCCCTTTGTGGAAACGTTCCCGTCTACTGATTTCGATATGACCAAATGGGAGACGGCTGCAGGATCTGCGATCAACTCCCGTGGCCTTAACGAACCGAGTCCGAGCTACAGCCTGAATCTCGATGGCAGTCCCTCCGGCACCGATACCCTGATGTCAGAGCAGATCAACCTGCGCAACGAGAGCAACGTGATTCTCAAGTACTACTACCAGCGAACCGGCGGCGGCGATTCGCCGGAGACAGGTGACGATCTGTTCGTGGAGTATATCGATTCCCTCGGTGTCTGGCATCTTCTTAACCAGCACTTGGGCGACGGCGACGATATGACCGAATATGAAGAAGTCAAACTCCAGCTTCCGGCGGATGCCTATCACGCCGGGTTCCGGGTTATGTTCCGCAATATCGGAACCAGCGGTAACTACGACGACTGGTTTGTGGACGATATCTACGTCGGCTACCCACCGGATTACGAGATGACGCTGACCCCGTGGTTCCAGTCGCAGTACGGCCCAGCCGGCGATACGGCTTCCTACCTGCTGGGTGTGGTCAACAAGGGTCGGCTCGAAGATAGCTACAACCTGGCCCGCTCCAGCGGAATCTGGGACGTTCTGTTCTATGATGAGACCGGCAGCAGCCAGATCACTTCGACCGGTATGGTACTATCGGGTGACACGGTCTATATCATGGTGAAAGTGGCCATTCCTGAGAGCGCCGAGGTCCACCAAGTCGACACCTCGGTTGTGTTTGTCCAGTCCCAAAGCGAGGACACGGTAGCAGCATCGGCAGCGTTTGCCACCGTGTCCGGCGGATTGCCTATGGCGTTCCCCTGGTTCGATGGATTTGTGACCACCGAGTTGTCAACCGACTGGTTTATCAACACCGGCGCCGTCGTTTCACAGAACGGTTTGGCGCCGCCATCGCCGCCTTATTCACTGAATCTCGATGGTGGCGGTGACACCGTTTGCACGCGAGTTATCGATATCTCCGGCTCCTCCGACGCCATCTTGTCCTACTGCTATGAGCGCGGTGGTGGTGGTGAACCGCCAGAGACCGGTGATGATCTGTTTATTGATTACAAAAACGAATTCGGCGAGTGGATCACATTCCAGGTGCATCCCGGTGGCGAGGGTGTTATGACGCAATTCGCTTATGTCAATGTACCCCTGCCGACCGATGCTATCCACGCCGGGTTCCAGTTGCGACTGCGCTCTGTCGGTACCAGCGCCGGTAACGATGACTGGTATGTCGACGACATTCGCATTGACTATGCGCCGACTATTGCCATCTCGCCGTCATCGATGAATGAGTACCTGAATCCGGGCGAGGAGACCTCGCAAAGTCTCTATATCTCCAACGGCGGTCCGGGCGGTCTGAACTACAGTGTCAGCGTATTGCAACTGCTCGGTCGCGGCAGCGTGTTCGACGCTCTGTACCAGGCCGGCCTGGTGGAGCCGGCGCGCCGGGTCTACTCCGAGGACTTCTATGATTTTGTAGATGAGAAGGGGATCGACAATCCGAATATCGGCCATCCGGTGCTGCGCAATGCCGGCGGGCCCGATTTGTACGGCTACTATTGGGTCGACTCCGATGAACCGGGTGGGCCATCGTTTGTATGGCAGGATATCTCGGCCACCGGTACTGATATCGTCGACGATCTTGGCGACGACACTTTCACCGGACCGATCGATCTTGGATTTGACTTCCCATATTATGAGAATATCTACTCTCAGTTATATGTGTCCTCTAACGGCATGGTCGGGTTCACCTCGACCGACCTGAACTTGCGTTGGAAAACGACGATCCCGACCGCCACCACACCCAACAATATGATCTGCTGGTTGTGGGATGACCTGGACCCGACCAACGAGAACAATACAGACGACCACGTTTTCATCGACACCACCGGCGGCAAGTGCGTTATCCAGTACACTGACTACCCTGAATATGGCGGCAGTGTCGGCGACGTGATCACTATGCAGGTGATTCTCTACCCGAACGGCTCAATCAAGCTGCAGTATCTCAGCATCGCGGCGGGATTCGATACCGAATCCGGTGCTATCGGCATTGAGAACGGTGACGGCACCGATGGTCTGGAAATAGCGTTTGCTACCAGTTACCTGCACGACAGTCTCGCGGTTGTCATTGCCAAGCCGACTCAATGGCTGGCGCTTGATAAACTCTCAGGCACACTGGTCCCGGGCGCAGCCGACACTATCCTCTGCCAGATCACAGCCGCCGAACTCGACAGCGGCAGCTACAGCGCTACCATCACGGTGACATCGAACGACCCCAACCCAGAGGACAACCCTTTTGTGATAACGGTTGATCTCATGGTAGGCGCCGGTGGACCGCCGTACATTTGTGGTGATATCGACGGTAGCGGCTCAGGACCGGATATCGGCGATTTAGTATACCTGGTCGACTTCATGTTCAACGAGGGACCGCCGCCACCGGTGATGGAGGCTGCCGACGTGGACGGTTCGGGCGGTGAGATTGATATCGCGGACCTCGTGTATACAGTTGACTTCATGTTTAACGACGGGCCGGCTTTGATCTGTGGGCACTGACCTCGCCAAGCCGCCCGACTGAAAGTCAGTAGACAACGATCACGCCTGCAACTGCGGGGGTGGCCTTCAATTGATCTCTCTTGTGCTCCGGGCACGCAAGGGAGAACGAAGTAGACAAAGTTCGGAGTCGGTTGACCGGCCGAAGTGACCGGCTTGTAGCCCAACGTACCCACCACCGGTACCGTCTGGAGGAATGATGACCGTTTCGATAAGACTTCTGTGTATTCTACTGCTTCTGGTTTGTAGCCTGGCATTGGCTTCTGAGGATGTTGATGAAAACCCGCTCCCGATCGGTTTTACTGAGGAAGAACTCACGCGGTTGCACGAGATCGGCATGGATCATGTCACCACCGCGCCGCCTGTCGGAACGATCCGCAACTCATCCGAGTGGGAGCGTTCACAGGGCGTTATTATCGCCTATCCCGGTTCCCCCTGGGGACTCTCCTTCGCCGTTATTGCCGAGATGTCTGAGGACCTCGTGGTTACGACTCTGGTGACCAGTGCCTCGCAACAGTCTTATGTGCAATCCGTGTATGCCGCCAATGGCGTTAATCTGGCCAACTGCGAGTTCATAATCGCCCCGCTGAACAGCAAATGGACCCGTGACTACGGGCCGTGGTTCATCTTCGAAGAGGGCGGCGATATGGCTATCGTCGATCACATTTACAACCGACCGCGACCTTACGATGACGTCATCCCACAGGTTATCGGCGATTTGTGGGGGCTGGATGTATACGGTATGGACTTGGAAACCACCGGCGGCAACCACATGTCTGACGGGCTGGGGCGGTCGATGTCAACCAGGTTGGTTTACGACGAGAACACCTCGTTCACTCATGACGAGGTCGACTCGATCATGCTGGCCTATCTCGGTAATGACTATACAGTGTTGGAATACATCGAGTCAAGCGGCATCCACCATATCGACTGCTGGGCCAAGTTTCTCAGCCCCACCACGATTCTGGTCAAGGACGTCCCCCCCAGCAACGCCAGCTATGCTCCGTTGAACGCGCGCGCCGAGCAACTGTCGCAAATGACCAGCGCCTGGGGAAGACCCTACACAATCGTGCGCGTGTACTGCCAACCCGGCGCTGCCTACACTAATTCGACCATTCTCAACAACAAAGTCCTGGTACCGATTTTCGATAACGCCTACTACGACAACCTTGCCCTGCAGGTCTATTCTGATGCCATGCCGGGGTATGAGGTGCTGGGTTTCACAGGATCCTGGTATGATGACGACGCCCTCCACTGCCGTACCATGGGCGTGCCGGACTCAAACATGTTGTGGATAGTGCATGTGCCCCTGCCAAATCAGAGCGACACCATAAATGACTACGAAGTGTCCGCCACCATCATCGACCACAGCGACGCCGGGCTGATTCCGGATTCGCTGAAGATATTCTATAGCATCAACGATGGTCCGTTTGATTCCGCGCCGCTGTTTGCTACCGCCAATCCTGACTCGTTCTACGGTTACATACCGACCCAGTCAGGGATAGGCGAAGTGGCGTACTATATTCAAGCGGCGGATAGTTCCGGCCGCGTGGAGACGCATCCATTCATCGGAGAACCGGGCGCACACAAATTCTCCATCGAGTTGCCGCCGGAGTTGCAGATCGTTGAAACGGAAATCTACGATAGCCTGCAGCCGGGCGACGTCAGCCAGCAGTTTGTGAGGGTTCGCAATATCGGCGGCGGGCTCTTGTACATCACCTTTACAGCGGGTGATGCCTGGCTGTCGTGTGATTCGAGCGAGCAGGTGATCTTCCCCGCCGACAGTCTCGACTTTGAGATGACAATCACGGCCGACCAGATGGCCTACGGCGACAACCTGGGGTCGCTCGATTTCACCTGCAATGACGGTGCCTCGCCTTCGGGAAGCATCCCGGTCTACGCTCATCTCTACACGCCGGATATCTTCATTAGTGAGACATCGATTGACGAAAACCTGGAAGGCGGAGACAGTTCCATCTATCAGATGGTGATCTTCAACAATGGTCCGGGTCGGCTGGATTTCAGTGTTGTGGGCCAGATGTTCCAGAACAAGAATTCGGCGGCTGGCTCGACATCCAAACCCGCCTGTGCGGTCCGTGAGCTTTTGGGATACCACCCGGTAGAATCCGATAAGTCTGAAGCGGCCGAACCGCTCTATGCGCCCATGCGCGCCGACTTTGGCGGGCCGGACAATTACGGCCATTCCTGGGTTGACTCCGATGAGCCCGGTGGACCGAGCTACTCCTGGATCGACATTTCTGCGACGGGAACCGAAGTCACTCTGGGTGACGACGAGGCTTCGGCAGCGATTGCCATCGGGTTTGACTTCCCATTCTATGACAGTGTCTACACCGAGTTGTATATAGGGTCCAACGGCGTGGTGGCCTTTGATGGCGGCATCAGCAGCCGGGCCAATTCGAGCCTGCCGAACACCGATTTCACCAGTCTGATCGCCATGTGGTGGGATGATCTGGACCCACGGAAGGGCGGGCATATCTACTACCATTACGATGCGACCAATGAGCGTTTCATCGTCAGTTTCGAAGACATCAGGTTCTACTCCGGTGCCACCGGCACCGGGTCGCTGAGTTTCCAGGTGATTCTCAAGCCCGATGGCGCTATCAAGTTTCAGTACGGTGCAATGGACCCCGGCAGTCTGGATCTTGAGAGCGCCACTGTCGGCATCCAGAACTCCGAGGCTGACGATGCTCTCGAAGTGGTGTACAACGCAGCTTATATGCACGACGATCTGGCAAT